>NZ_JANCLM010000030.1:0-81500 GCF_024259445.1 Pseudomonas sp. DVZ6 | reverse complement strand
CGCGATCCCAGGCAATGCGGAGGCCGAAGCGCTGGCGGCGGTGTGGTCGTCGTCCATTGGGGTTTTGGGGTTGAGTATTGAGGCGACAGGGAAAGCGATCGAGATATTGCGGCCTGCCCGGGTCGCCGTGACGGCGGGCTCGACATTGATGCAGGGGACGCAACTGGTGAAGTACGGTGGTGCCATTGCTGCTGTCGCTGGTATTGCAGAAGGAACAAATTATTTACTAGCGGCTCAACGAACAGGTGCACAAGGCGATCTAGCATCCAACCAAAAATATAATATTGCAGGCCTATCTGCGATTGGTTCAGCATTCGTAGGAGTAAGCACACTTTACTTTGGGACCGCATTCCTAGGCCCTGTAGGTATAGCACTATTACTTGCACTTTCGGCCTACACGCTTGCTACGATCGCAAAAAAAAACGAATCGTCTCCACTGGAAATCTGGGCTCGCCAGTCCAGATGGGGGCTACCAGCGTCACATCGTGAATGGCAGGTCGCAGAAGACAATGACAACGCTATAGGTGCTCTCAATGCTGCCCTAGTGGGCATCACTGCTCACGCCTCGATAGATATAACATTCAAAGAAACACACCCTCCGAAAACGATAGAGCCGTTCGTCACGCTGAGGGACAGCTTCTCGGTTCCACTCGAAACACGTCTGAACTACACAATCACCATTCCTAACTTTGCTCACGAACAGGCAAGATACGAATGGACACTGGTGGTTTATTCACCGGGTAGAAACACTGTGCCGACCGTGTACTCAGGAGACAGCGACAAGGAAAAAACCGAGTTATATGAGAACACTGGCAGCCCAGAGGATAGTTCTCGCCAAGGAAAGACTCTAAGAATAGAAGGGAGTACACCAACCGCAGATTTCAAAACTATCGACGCCTTTGAGTTAACAGTCAGCTATTGGCCCAACAAGGACGACACCACAAATTTCGCGAAATTGGTAAAAAAACAGGACAAACTGGACGTAAGGGGATAAAAATGAAAAGACCTATCCTGATTCCTCCGTGTCCAGGCTGGAAAGAGGACTTCAACCTCCCAAACGCCCCGACTAAAGTCGACCCTTCTCCCATACTGCTAAACTCAAACCATCAAGACGACATTTACGTAGAGATACCTCGTAACTCAGTCAACACTGGGGGACTATTAACCCTGTGCATTCCATTAAGCATTACAACAATCATTCTTGGCACAAGAATAATAGCAACCAGCATCCAGCACAATGACTACGAGTCACTATTAACCATATCAATACTAATATCCATTATAACTTGGCAGGTAGCAATATATTTTCGCCTAGTCCGCACCGCCCCGCGCGACGAGCCAATACGTTTCAACCGTTCCCGTCAAAAAATCTACGCTTACAACTTTACGTTCTGTTGGTGGAACCCCTTCATCCCATGGCCAATAAAAATCGTCAGCTACGACTGGAAGGATGTACGCGCCGAACGCTGGAGAAAGCAGGCTGTCACCCACCAAGGCTCGCACCTCGTGAAGACAGGGATCATGTTGTCCGTCGTCGAACCGGGCACCAACAAGGTCATCGACCGGTTCTCCTTGAGTAATACGTATGGGGAAGAGTCCATCTGGGCCTACATCTGCACTTACATGCAATATGGTCTCGATGCTGTTTCACCTGCCCCACACAATGAAGATCACAACCTTCTCCTCTGGTATCAGTTCGCCAAGCGTCTGGGAGCAGAGGTCAAGTGGCCAGAAGCGATAGACCGCGAATCGCGAACGGCTCCACAAACCGCTCCACTGGCTGAGTTGCCATGAAGCCTGTCGTCTTCGTCGATCATCGAGACTGGTGCCACGCGAGGGAGACACGAGGAGCCTTGGCGGCGTCATGATAGAAGGTGATCCGGGCTGGCTAGTCGAGTCGCATCGAAGAAGCCCGCTCACCGTCAGCATTACTGGCTGCAACGCTGCCCCAGTTAAGCGGGACTACCTACCGCCAATCACAGAAAAGTAAACACCTCTGCCGCCGCCAACCGCGACTTGCTCAGCCCGGCATTGAAATCCTCCTCGCTGCGATAGCCCAGGCTCAGCAGCACCACGCTGGTGAAGCCCTGCTCGCGCAGGCCCAGTTCGGCGTCCAGGGCCTTGGCGTCGAAGCCTTCGATCGGCGTGGCGTCCAGGCCGTGGGCGGCGGCGCCCAGCAGTGCGGTGCCCAGGGCCAGGTAGACCTGCTTCTCCATCCAGTGCTGCAGGTCCTTGAAGTCATGGCGGTGCAGGTCGACGTAGCCGCGGCGGGTCTGGTCCTGGCCATCACGGGCCTGTTCGGTGCGGAAGCGCCCGTCGGCGGCCTCCTGCGCCAGCACCGCCTGCAGGTGGGCTTCGGTCATGTTGGTGCGGGCGGCGAACACGATCACATGGGAGGCGTCGCGCAGCTTCGGACTGTTGTAGGCGAAACGCTCATCGGTGGCCTTGGCCAGGCGCGCCTTGCCTTCGGCGCTGTCGGCCACGACGAAGTGCCAGGGCTGCGAGTTGACCGAGGACGGGCTGTGGCGCAGCTGCTCGAGCAACGCATCGATGGTGGCCTGGGGAATCCTGCGGCTGGCGTCGTAGGCTTTGGTGGTGTAACGGCGTTTGGCGAGGGCAACGGTATCCATCTACGGCAATTCCTCAAAGGGATCGTGAATGAGCCGCATCTTATCTTCCCGGCGGCAAAGAAAAACCAGCACAATGCAGCAACACTTTCATCCCTGGAGTGAAAATGCTGCGCATCAACGATCTCGAACTGTTCGCCCGTGCCAGCGCCCTGGGCAGCTTTACCGCTGCGGCCCACGAGGCCGACCTGCTGCCCGGCCAGGTGGCGGCGGCGATCAAGCGCCTGGAACGCGAACTGGATGTGCGCCTGTTCGCCCGCACCACCCGCAGCCTGCGCCTGACCGCCGAGGGCGAGCTGTACCTGCCCACCGCCCAGCGCGTGCTCGATGCCCTGCGCCAGGGCCGCGAGGACCTGCACGGCAGCCACAGTTGCCTGCGCGGCGTGCTGCAGGTGGCGGCACCATCAGACATGGGGCGCAACCTGCTGCGGCCCTGGCTCAGCGCGTTTCGTCGCGAGCATCCGGGGCTCGGCCTGCGCTTCTTTCTCTCCGACCAACTGGCCGACCTCTACCGCGACCCGGTGGATGTCGCTATCCGCTACGGCCAGAACGAGGACGCCAACTACATTGCCCTGCCCCTGGCACCGTGGAACCGTCGGGTGCTGGTGGCCTCGCCCGACTACCTGGCCCGCCATGGCCGGCCGGACAGCCCCGACGACCTGCAGCAGCACGACTGCCTGCTGTACCTGCAACAGAGCCGGGTCTACGACAAATGGCGGCTGGGCAACCGCACCGTGCAGGTGCGCGGGCCGCTGTTCAGCGACGACGCCGACGTGGTGCGGCGCTGGGCGCTGGAAGGCGAAGGCATCGTCTACAAGTCGTGGCTGGATGTCAGCGCCAATGTTGCCGCCGGCGAGCTGGAGGTCCTGCTGCCCGAACACCCCGGCGAGCTGACCCCGGTGACCCTGGTGTGCCCGCACCGCAAGCAGCTCACCCCGGCGGTGGCCCAGCTGCACCTGTGGCTGCGCGAGCGCTTCGCCACGCTGCGCCCGGAGGGCATGTTGCAGCCGCTGTCGCCGGGCGTATAGTGCATCCACCCCCGACTGCAAGGAGCTGTCATTCATGCCGAGCCTGGAGTTTCTCGTTACCGCGCTGATCATCGTGCTGATTCCCGGCAGCGGGGTCATCCTCACCGTCTCCAGCGCCCTGGTGGCCGGGCGCCGCGCCTGCCTGTGGACTGCCTCCGGCTGCACCCTGGGTATCGTCCCGCACCTGCTGGCCTCGGTGCTGGGCCTTTCGGCCTTGCTGCACACCAGCGCCCTGGCCTTCCAGGGCCTGAAGTTCGCCGGCGTCGCCTACCTGCTGTACCTGGCCTATGCCACCTGGCGCGACCGCGCGGCCTTCGCCGTGGACACCCAGGCCACCCCGGCCAGGGCCGGCCAGCTGGTGCTCAAGGCCTGCCTGCTGAACATCCTCAACCCCAAGCTGACGCTGTTCTTCCTCGCCTTCCTGCCGCAGTTCATCAGCCCCCAGGCCGGTTCCGCGACCGTGCAGATGCTCGGCCTGAGCGCGGTGTTCATGGCCATGACCTTCGTCGTCTTCGTGATCTATGGCCTGCTCGCCCACCTGTTCCGCCGCGCCGTGATCGACTCGCCCCAGGTACAGGCCTGGCTACGGCGCAGCTTCGCCGCCTCGTTCGCCGGGCTTGGCATCAACCTGGCGTTCGCCCAGCGCTGACGGCTGCACAATCGTTCTAAACGCCCGGGCCGTTTCTGCGTTAAGGTCGTCTACCGACACCCGCACGGCCCGCGCCCATGAGCAACTGGATCGACCTCAGACAGGACGCCGACACCGGCATCGAGTCGGTCCGCGCCCATTTCACCGGCCATGCCTACGACCCGCACTGGCACGACAGCTTCCTGGTCGGGGTGACCGAACAGGGCGTGCAGCAATTCAACTGCCGCCGCGCACGCCACAACAGCACCCCAGGCCAGGTGTTCGTGCTCGAGCCGGGCGACCTGCACGACGGCCATGCACCCACCGTTGAGGGTTTCACCTACTCGACCCTGTACCTGGATGCCAACTGGCTGGAAACCGAGCTGCGCGCCCTGTTCGAACACGCGCCCTCGGGCGCCCTGCCCAGCTTCGGCACCCTGCTGCACCAGGATCCGCGCCTGGCCGGGGCCACCGCCCGGGCCTTCGAGACGGTGCATTACAACGATCTGCGCATCGTCCGCCAGACCGCCCTGGACGACCTGCTGGCCTGCCTCACCGGCCACCTGCACTGGCGCAAGCGCCTGGACCCCGATCCACGCTTGCCGTTGTGCGCCCAGGTCGCCCGCGATTACCTGCACACGCACCTGGACCAGGACATCGGCCTGGTCGAGCTGGCGCAGGTGTGCGGCGTCGACCGCTTCCGCCTGACCCGGGCGTTCAAGGCGGCTTTCGGCCTGGCGCCGCATGCCTACCTGATCCAGCTGCGCCTGGCCCGTGCACGGCGGCGGCTGGCCCTGGGTGAAACGCCGGCCAGCGTCGCCACCTCCCTGGGCTTTGCCGACCAGAGCCATCTGGGGCGCTGGTTCCGCCGCGCCTACCGGCTGACCCCGGCGGACTACCGCAAGCGCTGCTCAAACCTTCCAGACTGAACCCGCGCCCGGCGCGACCATGGCGCTTCGATCACTCGGAGCCTTGACCATGTCGCATACGCTGTTGCCCTTCATCCTCTTCGCCCTGGCCGCCAGCATCAGCCCCGGGCCGACCAACCTGCTGATCCTCGCCCACGGAGCCAGGCGCGGCCTGCGCGCCAGCCTGGCGCCGATCGTGACGGCCTGCTGCGCGGCGGCGGCAGTGGTGCTGCTGGTGGGCCTGGGGCTGGGCGAGGTGCTGCTGCGCTACCCGCTGGCGCAGCAGGCCATGAGTTGGGTGGGCGCCCTGTGGCTCAGCTGGCTGGCCTGGAAGATGCTGCGCAGCGCCGGTGCGCCGCTGCAGGCGGGCAGCGATAGCGGCCTGGACCCGCTGAGCGCGGCGACCCTGCAGGTGGTCAACCCCAAGGTGTGGGTGACGGCGGTGGCAATGGTCGGCCTGTTCGCCGGCCCGGCACTGCCGATGTGGTGGTTGAGCCTGGTGTTCCTGCTGATCGCCCTGCCGAGCATGACCGCGTGGGCGCTGATGGGCATCGGCAGCGCCCGCTGGTTACGTTCGCCCCAGGCGCTGCGGGTGTTCAATCAGGGCCTCGCCGGCCTGCTGCTGGTGTCGGCGTGGTCGGCCTTGCTGGTGTGACGCGGCGGGCATCGGCCTTCAGCGCGCGGTAGCCGCGCGCAGACGCAGCCCCAGGCGCGGCCCGAACACATTGATCAGCAGCCCGAGCATCACCAGCAGCGCGCCCCAGCCCTGGGCCTCGCTCAGGCGCTCGCCCAGCAACACGGCCGAGGAGCTCAGGCCGACCACCGGCACCAGCAGCGAGAACGGCGCCACCTTGCCCGCCGGGTGGCGCGACAACAGGGTGCTCCACAGGCTGTAGCCGACCATGGTGGCGACGAAGGCCAGGTAGGCCAGGGCCAGCACCGAGCTCCAGCCGATGTTGGCCAGGGCATGGCCGATGCGCTCGGGCCCTTCCAGCCACCAGGACAGCGCCAGGAACGGCAGCGGCGGGATCAGCCCGCCCCAGATCACCAGGGCGACCAGGTCGACCTTGCCGAAGCGCCGGGTGATGATGTTGCCCATGCCCCACATGGCGCCGCCGCACAGGGTCAGCAACAGTGCGAGCAACGGCACGTGGCCGCTGTCCTCGCTGCCGATCACCGCCAGGCCGCCGGCGGCCACCAGCAAGCCCAGCACGCTGGCCAGGCGCAGCCGCTCGCCGAGGAACAGCGCGGCAAAGCCCAGGGTGAAGAACGCCTGGGACTGCAGCACCAGCGAAGCCAGCCCCGGCGGCATGCCACTGGCCATGGCCTGGAACAGGAAGGCGAACTGGCCCAGGGAAATGGTCGCGCCGTAGGCGATCAACCAGCGCCATGGCAGGTTCGGGCGCTTGATCAGGAACACCGCCGGAAAGGCCACCAGCAGAAAGCGCAATGCCCCCAGCAGCATCGGTGGCAGGCCATCGAGGCCGACCTTGATGACCACGAAATTGACGCCCCAGGCGATGATCACCACCAGGGCGATCAGCAGATCCTTGAGTGGCATGGCACGCATTCCTTCTTCAGGCTTGTTATAGACATATTTGGTTACAGCATAAGGGCATCGCGCCGCCTCGGACCAGCACAGTTGCGCAACAGCCTTGCGCAACAGTCGGCTGTGATGGCTGCGCAACACCCATGAAAACCCTGCGCAAGCTTCACTTGACCAGACTTGTATATACATGCTCATATCGGGCTTCGGCCATCCGCCCTGCGTCCCGCCGATAGCCGCCGCCTTTCACAAAAACAACGAAGCGGAGCCCTCCCCGATGTCCAGCAAACCCGTGATCGAGCGCCGCTCGATCGACTACATCCCCGAGTCTGAACGCCATGGACGCGTCTACAGCCAATTCACCCTGTGGCTGGGAGCCAACCTGCAGATCACCGCGATCGTCACCGGCGCCCTGGCCGTGGTGCTGGGCGGCGATGTGTTCTGGTCGTTGATCGGCCTGCTGCTCGGACAACTGGTCGGCGGCGCGGTGATGGCCCTGCACGCAGCCCAGGGGCCACGCCTGGGTCTGCCGCAGATGATCTCCAGCCGGGTGCAGTTCGGCGTGTACGGCGCGGCCATCCCCATGGCCCTGGTGTGCCTGATGTACCTGGGCTTCACCGCCACCGGCACGGTGCTGTCCGGCCAGGCCATCGGCCAGTTGCTGAGCATCAGCGACAGCGCCGGCATTCTGATCTTCGCCGGAGTGATCGTGCTGGCGACCCTGGCCGGCTACCGGGTGATTCACTGGATCGGTCGGGTGGCCAGCGTGCTGGGGATCATCGCCTTCGTCTACCTGTTCAGCCGCATCCTGATGCTCGCCGACATCGGCCAGCTGCTCGACAACCGCCACTTCAGCTGGGCCAGCTTCCTGCTGGCGGTGTCGCTGGCGGCGTCCTGGCAGATCGCCTTCGGCCCGTACGTGGCCGACTACTCGCGCTACCTGCCCAGCCATACCTCGCCGCTCAAGACCTTCCTCGCCGCCGGCCTGGGCTCGGTGATCGGCGCCCAGGCCTCGATGATCCTCGGCGTGTTCGCCGCGGCCATCGCCGGCGGCCAGTTCTCCGGGCGCGAAGTAGCCTACATCGTCGGCCTGGGCGGCGCCGGCACCACGGCGGCGCTGCTGTACTTCTGCATCGCCTTCGGCAAGGTGACCATCTCCACCCTCAACAGCTACGGCAGCTTCATGTGCATCGCCACGATCATCAGTGGTTTCCGGGGTCACCTGCAGATCAGTCGGGTACAGCGACTGGTGTTCGTGCTCGGCATCGTCGGCGCCGCGACCCTGGTCGCCCTGCTCGGCCAGCATTCGTTCCTCAGCGCGTTCAAGTCGTTCATCCTGTTCCTGCTGACCTTCTTCGTGCCGTGGAGCGCGGTGAACCTGGTGGACTACTACTTCATCACCAAGGAACGCTACGACATCCCGGCACTGGCCGACCCTGACGGCCGCTACGGGCGCTGGAACTGGCCGGGCATCGGCGTGTACACCTTCGGCGTGCTGGTGCAGATGCCGTTCATCGACACCAAGCTGTACACCGGGCCCATGGTCGCGCACCTGGGCGGCGTGGATGTGTCGTGGCTGATCGGCCTGGTGGTGCCGAGCGTGCTGTACTACTGGGTGGCCCGCCGCCGCGCGGCCGAGGCACCGGCCGGGATCATCGTGCCGGAGGGGCGCTGAGCCGGGTTGCTCACACATATCCTGCATGAGATCGCCCAGCCCCTCGGGCTGGGCTGTCGCACATGAAATGGTGTCCCTGTGGGAGCAACTGTCTTGCTAATTTTTAGAATCTGGCGCGATCCCTGTGGGAGCGGGCTTGCCCGCGAACACGGGCGAAGCCCGTGCCATCCACCACGGTGTCGGCTTCGCGGGTAAACCCGCTCCCACAGGTTCTCTGCCCGCCGGCCCAGCCAGATAGGCTGGGCGATCTCTTACGGGACACTGTCATCTTTCGGTCAAGCAACTGTCGTAATCTGCGGCGCAACTCTGTGCCACGGGTCTTCGGCATGCCTCGCCTGCTTCTCCTTCTGCTGTGCCTGCTCCCGGGCCTGGCTTGCGCCGGGCCCGCGCAACTGCGTATCCAGGGCTCCAACACCATCGGCGCGGCCCTTGGCCCGGCCCTGGTGCAGGGGCTGCTGCAGGCCCAGGGCGCAAGCGCCATCGAGCACCGGCCCGGCGCCACGGCCAACGAGACCGAGGTCCACGCCCGCGATCCGGACGGCCAGCCCGTGCGCATCGACATTGCCGCCCACGGCACCAGCACCGGCTTTGCCGCGCTGGCCCGGGGCGAGGCCGACCTGGCCGCGGCCTCGCGGCCGATCAGCGACAGCGAGGCGCAACAGTTGCAGGCCCTGGGCAACCTGCGCGGCGCGGGCTCGGAACAGGTGATCGGCCTGGATGGCGTGGCGGTGATCGTCCACCCGGACAACCCGCTCACGCAACTGAGCACCGAGCAACTGGCCCAGGTGTTCTCCGGCCAGTTGCAACGCTGGGAACAGCTGGGCGTGCCCGGCGGGGCGATCCACCTGTATGCCCGCGATGATCGCTCCGGCACCTTCGAAACCTTCAAGGCCCTGGTGCTTACCCCTCAGCAAGCGACACTGGCCACCCAGGCGCGGCGCTTCGAGTCCGCCGACGAACTGGCTGCCCAGGTCATGGCCGACCGCCAGGCCATCGGTTTCAGCGGCCTGGCCACGGTCCACCGGGCCAAGGCACTGGCCGTGGCCGAGGGCGATGCACCAGCGCTGCCACCCAGCCGTGCCCTGGTGGCCAGCGAGGACTACCCGCTGTCGCGTCGCCTGTTCTTCTACCTCCCCACCCACCCCACGCCGCTGGCCAAGGCGCTCGCCGAGTTTGCCCAAAGTCCCGCCGGCCAGGCCATCGTCGCCGAGCAGGGCTTCGTTTCCCAGCAGATCAAGCCACAGCAGGTCGCGGCCCAGGGCGACATGCCGCCACGCTATCGGACACTGGCCGGCGAGGCCCAGCGCCTGAGCGTGAACTTCCGCTTCCAGGAAGGCAGCGCCGGCCTCGACAACAAGGCCCTGCGCGATGTGCAGCGGGTCGGCGACTACCTGCGCCAGGCCGGCAAGCTACAGGGCAAGGTGGTGCTGGTGGGCTTCGGCGATCCCAAGGAGACACCGGGCCGCGCCGCGCTGCTGTCGCGCCTGCGGGCCATGGCGGTGCGCCGCGAGCTGGCCCGCGTCGGGGTGCAGGTCAGGGACGTGGCGGGCATGGGCGACGAACTGCCGGTGGCCGGCAACGACCTGGAGCAGGGGCGCCTGCGCAACCGCCGGGTCGAGGTCTGGGTGTACTGACCCGCTCAGCCGCCATCGGGCAGTTCGATCCGCGCCACCAGCCCACCGCCAACGCGATTGCGCAGGGTCAGCTCGCCGCCCTGCTCGCGCACGCTGGCACGGGCGGCCGAAAGGCCGAGGCCGACGCCGCCGGTATCGCGGTTGCGCGAGCCCTCCAGCCGGTAGAACGGCTCGAACACCTGCTGCAGGGCCTCCTCGGGAATACCTGGCCCGCTGTCGCGAACCTCGATGACGATCAGGTGAGCGGCGCGGCGCAGCGTTATCTGCGGATCGCGGGCATACTTCATGGCGTTTTCCACCAGGTTGACGACCACCCGCTTGGTCGCCAGCGGGCGGCCGTCATGCACCAGGTGCGCCGGGCCCTTGAAGGCGATGTCAAGGTGCTGGTCGCGGTAGTCGTCAACCAGGGTCTGCAACAGCTCCGACAAATCATAGGCCGTGCGCTGCTCCAGTTGCGTGCCCTCGCGGAAAAACGCCAGGGCCTCGTTGATCATCGTCTGCATCTCGTCGACGTCGCGGATCAGCTTGCGCTGGTGGTCCAGGTCCTCCATGAACTCGCTGCGCAGGCGCATGCGCGTCAACGGCGCGCGCAGGTCGTGGGAGATGGCCGCGAGCATGTGGGTGCGCTCGCGGAGGAAGTGCTGGATCTGCGCCTGCATGGTGTTGAAGGCGATGATTGCCTGGCGGATTTCCTCGGGGCCCTCGCTGGCGATGGGCGGCGCCTGCAGGTCACCGCCGAAACGCCGCGCCGCACTGGCGAAGCGTTGCAGCGGCGCGGCCAGCTGGCGGGTGGCGAGCCAGGCCACCAGCAACGTCGCCACCAGCCCCAGACCGATGACCACCGCCAGGCGCGCCGTCGCGCTCATGCCCCAGCTGCGCTCCGGCGGCACGAACAGCAGCCAGCTGTCATCAGCCAGCGCGACCAGCGCCACGTAGTGCGCCTCGGCGCTGCCCATGGGCCAGTCATCCGGGTTGTACACTTCGATCGGCCGCGAGGGCCCCAGCAACTGGGCCATCGCCGGCACCTGCCCGGAATTGAGCATGGTGCCCGGGCCAGGCAGGCCAAAGTCGTCACGCCGGGTACTCCAGGTCACCCGCAGCGTTGGCGTGCTCGCCGCCTCGGCCAGCTGCCCGCGCAGCGTCGCCGGCGCGGTCTCGATCACCCGGGTGGTCACGGCGATCTGCTCGAGCAGGCCGGTGCGTTCGATGGGCGGGCGTGCCCAGCTGCCGGCAACCTGGACGAACAGGGCATTGAACGCCAGCGAGGCAAGCAATGCGGTGAAAATGGTCAGGGCGATGCGCTTGCGCAGAGTGTCGCGACCCAGCAGGCGACGGATCACGAGCGGGTCACCGTGGCGCTGAACAGGTAGCCGCCATTGCGCACGGTGCGAATCAGGTCCGGGCGCTTGCTGTCGGGCTCGATCTTGCGCCGCAGACGGCTGACCTGCACGTCGATGCTGCGGTCGAAGGCGTCATGGCCGTGGCCACGGGTCAGGTCGATCAACTGCTCGCGGGTGAGGATGCGCTGCGGGTGCTCGAGAAACACCACCAGCAGGTCGAACTCGGCGCCGGACAGCGGCACCATCACCCGCTCGGGCGAGCGCAGCTCGCGGCAAGTGATGTCCAGCTGCCAACCGGCGAAACCGATCACCGGTCGCGCCGCCTCGCCCCGCGGTGGCTGTTCACCAACCCGGCGCTGCACGGCGCGCAGGCGGGCCAGCAGTTCACGTGGATCGAACGGCTTGGTCAGGTAATCGTCGGCGCCCAGTTCCAGGCCGATGATGCGGTCGCTCAGTTCGGCCATGGCGGTGAGCATGATGACCGGCACCCCAAGCTGCGCACGCAGCTTCTGGCACAGGCCCAGGCCACTTTCGCCGGGCAGCATCAGGTCGAGGATGATCGCATCCGGGCGCTGCCGGGCGATGGCTGCCCACATCGCCTGCCCCTCGGCGGCCAGGTCCACCTCGTAGCCGTGCTGGACGAAGAACTGCTTCAGCAAGGCGAGGATTTCGACGTCGTCATCGACGATCAACAGTCTGCTCACGGTGATACCGATCCGGGAAAAAAGGCGTATCTAAAACCATTGCGCCACGCGGGTCATTTATTTCAATCGCGCAACATTTCGTCATGCACGACACAAAGCGGACATCACCCGGCAACGATGACCCTTCACCCTGCCAGCCTTCCATTACCGAGGGCTCCCCATGAAGATAGTCGACAGCCGCAACAGCACCGATGGGCATGAGGGTTCCGCGTCCCTGATCCTCAGCCAGCGCAACACCCAGCGCGGACAATCGGGTTCCCTGATCGTGCAGCAGGAGAGCCTGGAGCTGGCAAACGAACAGGGCTACGTCACCCTGCGTCGATATTTCGAACACTACGACCCGACCTTTGGCGAATGGGTCGAGTACAGCCACACCGTTCCCGTCCGTGACCTCGTGCACTGGCTGATGGCACGCGGACAGTTGCGCATCCAGACATCGCAGGACGTGCCCCACCTGCAAGCGGCCCATCCGACCCGGCGCGAGGTTCGCCACCCATGAGTCGGCGTCACCTTCTGGCACTGGTGCTGACGTCCACCCTGGGCCTGTCCGCGTGCGGCAGCAACAAGCCGACACCGACCGGCTACCTCAAGGATTACGGATTACTCACCCCGCACCAGGCGCCTTCGGGCGCAACGGTGCTCAGCTGGGCCGACCCGAAATGGCCAAAGGGCCGTTACATCGAGGTCTACCTGGCACCCAGCCGGTTCTACCCGGCGCCCGAGCCGAGCACGCGCATCCCCCAGGCCACCCTCGCCAGCATCACCCACTACTACGATGCGGTACTGCGCAACGAACTGGGCAAGGTGATGACGGTGGTCGACAGGCCCGGCCCGAACACCCTGGTGGTCAGGCCGGCCATCACCCGCATCAGCGCCGACACCCAGGGCCTGCGCTTCTACGAGTGGCTGCCGATCACCCTGGTCGCGGCCGGGGTGAGCAGCGCCGCGGGCATTCGCGACCGGGACAGCGCGATTGCCAGCGAGCTGTCGTTCGAGGCGGGCGCAAGCGGCAAGGTGGTCGGCGAGGCGATGCTCGCGGGTACCGGCGTACCGCTGGATAACGACCGCCAGGTAATGACCGCCGACAACGTCAAGGCCGTGCTCGACGGCTGGGCCGTGGACCTGCGCCAGGGCTATGCGGCGCCGCTCAGGTAGCGTGACGCTTCACAGGACAAGCCCAGCTCGCCTGGTCAGGCCTTGAGCGAGGCCATGTCGATGACAAAGCGGTACTTCACGTCGCCGGCGATCATCCGCTCGTAGGCCTGGTTGATGTTACGGATGTCGAGCCTTTCGATATCGCAGCTGATCCCGTGCTCGGCGCAGAAGTCGAGCACCTCCTGGGTTTCGGCGATACCGCCGATCAAGGAACCTGCCAGCACCCGGCGCTGCATCACCAGGTTGGCCGCATGTACCGGTGGATCAACCGGTTCGATCAGCCCGACCAGGATGTGCACGCCGCCAAACTTCAGGGTTTGCAGGTAGGGGTTGAGGTCGTGCTGCACCGGGATGGTGTCGAGCAGGAAATCGAAGCGACCCGCCGCACTGCGCATCTGTTCGGCATCGGTGGAGACGATCACATGGTCGGCGCCCTGCCGACGGGCTTCCTCGGCCTTGGCCGCGGAGCGGGTGAACAGGGTCACTTCCGCCCCCAGGGCCTTGGCCAGCTTGATGCCCATATGGCCCAGGCCACCCATGCCCAGCACGCCCACCTTGTGCCCGGGGCCCACGCCGTGGTGCTTGAGGGGCGAATAGGTGGTGATGCCGGCGCACAGGATCGGCGCCGCGCTGGCCAGGTCCATGCCCTCGGGAATGCGCAGGACGAAATGCTCGCTGACCACGATGCTGCTGGAGTAGCCGCCCATCGTGTTGCTGCCGTCGACCCGGTCGGGGGTGGCGTAGGTCATGGTCGGGCCTTCCAGGCAGTACTGTTCGACGTCCTGGCGACAGGCCTCGCACTGGCGGCAGGAATCAACCATGCAGCCGACGCCGACCAGATCACCGACCTGGTAACGGCTGACCTGCGCGCCCACCGCGCTGACCCGGCCGACGATCTCATGGCCCGGCATCAGCGGGTAGACGGCGATGCCCCATTCATTGCGGGCCTGGTGGATATCGGAATGGCACACGCCACAGTAGAGGATCTCGATGACCACATCGTCGGGCCGCGGGCTGCGGCGCTGGAAGGTCATGGGGGCCAGGGGGCTGGTGGGCGATTGGGCGGCGTAACCGATGGCGGTGTACATGGGGCACCTCGTGCAAGTGAAACGATTCAGGCGACGCATTCTGCGCGCCAGGACCAGCCTCGCCCACCGCCGATTCTCCAGTATGCATGCCTGATTCTCCGGACCTTGCCACCAACCTCTGGCATGACCCCGCGAATCTGCGAAGATGCCAGTGTCCGATTCTCTGCCCGGGTTCACCATGCACCTGACTCACCATGTGGATGCCAATGCCACGCTCTGCTCTCTGATCCGTACTCTCGCCACAGGCCCGGGGTTCGTGCCCACCCTCCTGCCCCAGGTCCAGGTCCTTACCTGGGACCACTACGTGGCCAGCACCCCGCAGATCTACGAACCCAGCCTGATCATCCTCGCCCAGGGCAGCAAGCTGGCGCGCCTGGGCCCGCGCACTTTGGAGTACGGTGCCGGGCATTACCTGGTGCAGGCGCTGTCGGTGCCGTTCATGTGCGAGACCTTCGCCACGCCCCAGGCGCCGCTGCTCGGCGTGGCGGTGGACATCGACCGCGCCCTGCTCGGCGAGCTGGTGCAAGGCATGGACCTGGCGCCGGATGCCGCGGTGCAGGCACAGACGCCACAGTCGATGACTTCGGCGGTGCTGGACACGGCCATGCGCGACAGCGTCGAACGCCTGCTGCAGTGCCTGCAGGACCCGCTGGACGCCAAGGTGCTGGGGCCGGCGCGGGTGCGCGAAGTGCTCTATACCGCCTTGCGCGGGCCACAGGCCGGCGTGCTGCGGGCGCTGGTCGAGCAACAGGGGCATTTCGCCCGGATCGGCGCGGCCCTGGCCTACCTGCGCGAGCACTACGCCGAACCGCTGGGGGTGGAAGAGCTGGCCAGCCGGGCGAACATGAGCGTGTCGACCTTCCACGAACACTTCAAGCGCTGCACCGACCTGGCGCCGATGCAGTACCTCAAGCGCCTACGCCTGCTCAAGGCGCAGCAGATGCTGATCGGCGAAGGGCTGGGCGTGGCCCAGGTGGCGCATCGGGTCGGCTATCAGAGCACTTCGCAGTTCAGCCGCGAGTACAAGCGCCAGTTCGCCCGCAGTCCGGGGGAAGAGCAGCCGTACCAGAGCCTGCCGGCCTGACCGGGGCCGTCGTAGCAGACTGCAAGAGCAGGATGCGTGGGAGCGGGCTTGCCCCGCGATCACCGGCGCAGCCGGTGCCATGCCCCCCCCATCGCGGGGCAAGCCCGCTCCCACGCAGGTCACGCGATCCACTACAAAAATCACTTGCAGGATGATCGCCTACTGGCGCAAAACCATCGCCACAATGGTCGCCTGCAGCTCGCGCTTGGCTGCTTCAGCCGTCAGCTCCCCGGCCGCCGCCGCCAGGGACAGCGCATCCGCCGCCCCCACCAGCACCCACAACCCGGCCACGCCGATATCGCCACCCGGCGCGAACGGCAGCAGCGCTTCACGGCATTTATCCATGAACGGCCCGTCATAACCACGCTTGAGCGCCTCCAGCTCCGGCGAGCCGGCCAGCGCGGCGCTGACCCCGGGGATCTCCCGGCCCTGGGTCGCCACGCAGTCCACATAGGCCTCGGCAATCACCCAGGCCCGCTCCGGCAGGCCCGCCGGACAACCGGCCAGGGCCTTGTCGAGCATGGCCGTCTGACGGGCGTCGTATTCCTGGTACAGCGCCAGCAACAAGCCGTTGCGGGTCTCGAAATGGTCGTACACCACCGGCTTGGTCACCCCGGCCTGCTCGGCCAGGCGCCCCAGGCTCAGGGCATCGGTGCCCTCCTCACGAACCAGCCGCCAGGCCACATCCAGCAACTGACGGCGGCGCTCCTCGCGGGACAGGCGTTTGCGCGGCGCGGTCTTTTCCTCGCTTGACATCGCTTACCTACCAAAAGTAACTTACTAAGAGTAACTTACCTCGAGTATATAACGCTCCCGGTGTCCCTGCATCCTGATTCTGGAGATTCCACCATGCATGCCCTGATCGTCATCGGTCACCACGACCCCGACTCCCTCACCCACGCCCTCGCCCAGCAGGTCGCCGAGGGCCTGCGCGCCGCCGGCCATACCAGCGAGTTCGCCGACCTGGCCAGCGAAGGCTTCGACCCACGCTTCAGCCTGGCCGACCACGCCGTGCACCGTCGTCTGGGCAAGCCACCAGCCGATGTGCTGGCCGAACAGGCGCGCATCGAGCGGGCCGACACCGTGGTCATGGTCTACCCCATCTACTGGTGGTCGCTGCCGGCCCTGCTCAAGGGCTGGGTCGAGCGGGTGTTCAGCAACGGCTGGGCCTTCGACCAGGCCGCCGACGGCAGCACCACCAAGCTGCTGCACGGGATGACCGCGCACCTGGTCGGCGTGGCCGGCGCCGACGCCGGCACCTTCGAACGCCATGGCTATGGCGAGGCCATGCGCGTGCAGATCGAGCACGGTATCTTCGACTACTGCGGTGCCCGGGTCATCAGTTCGACCCTGTTCACCGACAGTGAAGGCGCAGCCCCCGCCAGCCTCCTGCCACAAGCCCGTCAACTGGGGCTGACCCTGTTCGCAGGCCAGGAAGCTGCGGCCTGATGCGCCAGCGCGCGCCGCTGCGCAGGCAGCGGCGCGAATTGTTGTGACATGCCCCATTGCGAGACGATGAACCTCCCGGCTACCATTGAGAACGATTCACACTCACAACTGGATAGCCACCGTTGGACAGCACCTCGACCCGCAAGCTGGGCTTCTTCTTCAGCGACCACCATCGCTGGCTGCTCCAACACATCCACAAACGCCTGCGCAACCGTGCCGACGCCGAGGACACCGCCGCCGAGGCGTTCTGCCAGATGCTCGGCGCGCAGGTCGATCCGGACAGCATCCAGCAACCTCGCGCCTACCTGTCGACCATCGCCCGGCGGCTGATCTTCGACCGCCACCGTCGCCGTCAACTGGAACTGGCCTACCTCGAGCGCCTGGCGCTATTGCCTGAACAAGTCGCCCCATCGGCCGAAGAGCAATTGCTGCTGATCGAAGCGCTGGTGACCATCGACCAGGTGCTGGACGGCCTGCCCGCCATGGTCAAGGCCGCTTTCCTCTACAGCCAGCTCGACGGCATGAGCTATGTCGAGATCGCCGCCCGCCTGCAGATCTGCGAACGCACCGTCAGCCGCTACATGAAGCAGGCCCTGCGCCAATGCTACCTGTGCGAAGTACAACCATGAGCGCCCGCAGCCTGGACCCGATCGGCGAGCAGGCCATCGACTGGATGGTGGCACTCAATGCCCGCGCGCCGGACGATGCGCTGTTGCGCCAGCTGGAGCAGTGGCTGCGCCAGGACCCGGCGCACCAGCAAGCCTGGGACCGGCTGCAACAGCGCCTGGGCAAGCCCTGCGCGACCCTGCGCGCCCTCGAGCAACGGGCCCCCGGACAGGCCGCCGAGGCGCGCCGGGTGCTGCTGCAACCGAGCCATTCACGTCGCGAAGTGCTGGGCGCCCTGGCCAGCCTCGGCCTGCTTGGCGGGGCGCTCTGGGGCGGCTGGCGCAGCGACGCCACCCAGGGCTGGCTGGCCGACCTGCACACCGCCAGCGGCGAGCGGCGCAGCTTCACCCTGGCCGACGGCAGCCGGCTGAGCCTCAACAGCGCCAGCGCCGTGGACCTGCGTTTCGATGCCCGCCAACGCCTGGTGCTGCTGCGCCACGGCGAACTGGTCATCCAGGTCGCCGCCGACGCCGCACGACCGTTGCGCGTGCGTACCGCGCAGGGCCAGGTGCAGGCCCTCGGCACCCGCTTCCTGGTCCGCCAGGAAGACACCGCAACCCGCGTGGTGGTACTCGAACACAGCGTGCGCCTGAGCCTGCCCGACGGGCGCTGGCAAGACCTGCAACAAGGCCAGGCGGCGCTGCTGCGCAGCAACGGCATCGAGCGGCTGGGCAGCGAGCAACAACAGCGCGCGGCCTGGGTGGAGGGCCGCCTGGAAGTGCTCGACGAACCGCTGCATGTGGTGGTCGACGCCCTGCGCCCCTACCAGCGCGGCTACATGCGCCTGGCCCCGGCGGTGCGCGACTTGCGGGTACAGGGCGTGTTCCCGCTCGAGCAGCCGCAACAAGCCCTCTCGGCACTGGCCGAAACCCTGCCGGTCAGCATCGAGCACTTCGGCCCCTGGCTGACCTTGATCGGCCCAAAAGCGGCTACGTGAAACTTTTTTTGAAAATCATTCGCAAAGGTGTCCGGTTTTCATTTCTCGGCCCACCTATCTCCTGACAACTCACAACATCCGGGAGATTTCCGTGCGCAACCCCTGGCCCATTGCCGCCGTCCTGACCAGCTTCAGCCTGTTCGCCCAGGCACAGACCCTGTCGTTCGACCTGCCCGCCGCGAGCCTGGCAACCACCCTCAACCGCATCGCCAGCCAGAGCGGCACCATCATCGCCCTGGAACCTGGGCTGGTACGCGGCAAGCAGGCCCCCGCGGTGGTCGGCCAGATGAGCGCCGAGCAAGCCATGCAGGCCGCGCTGGCCGGCAGTGGCCTGCAATTGCGCATCACCGGCAGCGGCCACTTCAGCGTGGCCCCCGTCAGCCAGGGCGGTGAGGCGCTGGAGCTGGGCAGCACCAGCATCACCGACAACTACCTGGACGCCACCAGCGAAGGCAGTGGCTCCTACGCGGCGCGGGCGGTGACCCTGGGCAAGGGCGTGCACACCCTCAAGGAGATCCCCCAGTCGGTGACGGTGATCACCCGCAAGCAGCTGGACGACCAGGGCATCACCGACCTGCAGGATGCGCTCAACCACACCACCGGCCTGGTCGGCGCCCAGGGCATCGGCCCTGGCGTGGTGGTGACCTCGCGAGGCTTCCAGATCGACGACTGGCAGTACGACGGCGTGCCGATCCCGCGCAACAACTACTCGCTGGGCAACTGGGCGACCCAGGACCTGGTGTTCTTCGACCGGGTTGAAATCCTGCGCGGCGCCTCCGGCCTGCTGCAAGGCACCGGCAGCCCGGGCGGCGCGATCAACCTGGTGCGCAAGCGTGGCCAGGCCGCACCGACCGTCACCGTCACCGGCAAGGCCGGTTCCTGGGACCACTATGGCCTGCAACTGGATGCCGGCGGCCCGCTGACCGCCGATGGCCGGGTACGCGGGCGGATGGTCGCCGACGAGGACCAGAGCGACAGCTTCATCGACTATGCCTGGAGCAAGTCGCACTCCCTGTACGGCGCGCTGGATATCGACCTGAGCGACGACACCACCGTCGGCGCCGGCATCAGCTACAACCGCCAGCAGTCGCGGCCAATGCTGCGCGGCATCCCCCGCTACGCCAACGGCAAGGCGATCGACCTGCCCCGCTCGACCTACACCGGCGCGCGCTGGAGCCGCGCGCAAACCGACGTCACCACCTACTACCTCGACCTCGAACACCGCTTCGACGATGACTGGACGTTCAAGGCCGCCGCCGTGCGCATGGACGAGACCAACACCTCCACCCACCAACGCGTGCAGAGCACCCGCCAAGGCCTGGCGCCCGACGGCACCGGTATCACCTACGCCGACTGGATCACCGACTTTCACAACACCAAGCTGGGCCTGGACATGAACCTGGTCGGGCACTTCGACACCGGTGCCGTGGCCCACGAGGTGACCTTCGGCGGCAACTACTCCAAGCTGACCTCGGACGATGCCTACTGGCGAAATTTCGCCGCCGATGCCGATGACAGCATCTTCGACATCGATCACAACCGTCCGGAACCTAGCCGCGACGGCCTGCTCGCCTCCAGCAATGCGCGCGCCAACCGCGCCAGCTACGATATCCGCCAGAAGGGCCTGTATGGCGCCTGGCGCGTCAAGCCGGTCGAGGACCTGACGCTGATACTCGGCAGCCGGGTCAGCTGGTTCGACTACAGCTGGGATTCGATCGACTTCAACAGCCCGACCGACCCCGGCAACCGCTACCCCACCAGCCGCATGACCGAGACCGGACAAGTCACGCCCTATGCCGGATTCGTCTACGACCTGACCCGCGAATGGGCCTGGTACGCAAGCTATACCGATGTCTTCGTTCCGCAGACCGAACGCGCCGTGGGCAACGCCGCGCTCAAACCGGTACTGGGCAGCAACTATGAAACCGGCCTGAAAGGCGAACTGCTCGATGGCCGCGTCAACGCCTCGCTGGCGGTGTTCCGCTACGACCAGAAAAACCGTGCCGTCACCGATGTCGCCTCGGGCTTCGCCTGCGACGACTGGTACTGCTCCAAGGCGGCGGGCAAGGTACGCAGCCAGGGGATTGAAGCCGAGATCAGCGGCGAAGTGCTCAGCGGCCTGCAACTGTTCGCCGGCTACACCTACAACACCACCAAGTTCCTCGACGATCCGGAAGAGGAAGGCCGTGTATTCAGCCAATGGACACCCAAGCACATGCTGCGCGCCTGGGCCGACTACACCTTACCCGTGGACGGCCAGCGCTGGAGCACCGGGCTGGGCTTCACCAGCCAGAGCCACACCCTGGGTTACGAGCGCACCTATGAGGTGCCCGGCTACACCGTGTGGAATGCCCGCCTGGCCTACCAGCTGACACCGGAAGTGAGTCTGGCGGTCAACGCCTACAACCTGTTCGACAAGAAGTACTGGGTGGCAGGCTTCAACCAGCTCAACGGCAGCAACAACTACGGCGAGCCGCGCAACCTGACGTTCTCGGTCAAGTACACGCCTGAGTTTTGATCGCCGCTCAGGCGCTCAACGGCCATTGCGCCAAGGGCCAGTAACGGCCCTTGCGCGATTCGTAGAGCGTGAAGTGCCGGGCGGCAAGGAAGAATTCCGGCGCCGTGCCGGCCTCTGGCGGCTGGCCGCGAAAGTCCCTGGCCAGGGTCAGGTGCGGGCGATACTCACGGTTTGCCGCCTCCACGCCCAGGGGCAACAGCGCCTGCTGCAGGCCATACACCAGTTGCAGCAGCGCCGCAGGCGCCTGCTGCGCCTCCAGCACCAGTGCACTGGCCCGCGGCCAGACCTGCAGGCGGTCGAGCAGCAAGCGTGGCGGTGCGACCGGCCGCCTGAGCTGATCGACCGCCGCGCAGATCGCCGGCACCTGCTCGGCGTCCACGTCACCGAGGAACAACAAGGTGACGTGGAAATTCTCCGCAGGCACAGGTTTACCGCTGCGCAAGTTCAGCTCTCGTCGCCACTGCGCCAGCGCACGGCATTGTTCTTCGCCTACCGGCAAGGCGAAGAACAGCCGTTTGAACGGCGCGCCGCTGGGGCGCGGATCCTGGACCATGTGAATCTCCCTGACAGCGGTTCGAGCCATCGAGTGTAGTGCTTTACCCAGTCGTAACGGCGACGCAAGCTGTTGAATCGTTTGCGCAACCTGTCAGCCATTGCACCTAAGTCGGCCAGACAAGACGTAACAATAAGTACAAACCCGCGCCACGATTGTTTATGCTGGCGGGCTTACGCCATGGCGCATGGCCATTTTTCGACAAGTAAACGTCCATGAAAATTGCACTCGTACTGATCTTCGTCCTCTCGATCGCCTATGTTCACCTGCGCGGTCGGGTTCGTCACAAGCTGACCCGCCAGCTGGGCGATCATTCCAGCTTCCTGGCCCCGGTCAACGCCTTCCTGTACCTGTTCTCCAAGCATCCGGCCAAGCCGTACCTGCCGGTCAGCGCCTTCCCCGAGCTGCAGGTGCTGCAGGACCACTGGCAGGAAATCCGCAAGGAAGGCCAGCAGCTGTTGCAGGCCGGCGAGATCAAGAAGTCCGACAACTACGACGACGTCGGTTTCAACTCGTTCTTCAAGACCGGCTGGAAGCGCTTCTACCTGAAATGGTACGGCGAGAGCCACCCGTCGGCGATGACCCTGTGCCCGCGCACCACCGAACTGCTCGCCGGCATCGGCACAGTCAAGGCGGCGATGTTCGCCACCCTGCCGCCAGGCGCCAAGCTGGTGCGCCACCGTGACCCGTACGCCGGTTCCTACCGCTACCACCTGGGCCTGGACACGCCCAACGACGATGGCTGCTACATCGACGTGGACGGTGAAAAGTACTCCTGGCGTGACGGCGAGGGCGTGGTGTTCGACGAGACCTACATCCACTACGCCGCCAACACCACCGAGCACAACCGCATCATCCTGTTCTGCGACGTCGAGCGCCCGCTCAAGTACCGCTGGGCCGCGGCGTTCAACCGCTGGTTCAGCCGCAACGTCATGGCCGCCGCCGCCGCGCCCAACGATGCCAGCGACAAGACCGGCGGCATCAACCGCCTGTTCACGCGCATCTACAAGATCCGCGAGCGCGGCAAGGCGATGAAGAAACGCAACCGCACCCGCTACTACCTGGAGAAGTGGGCGGTGGTCGCGGCGCTGGTGCTGGTGTTCATCTACATCTGACGCCGGAGCAAACCCGCTCCCGCAACGTGCGAGCGGGTTTGCCCTGCCCCGGATACTCTGGCCCCATGAGCAACTGAATATGGCTTGCTGTGCTGCCATCCTCGGCCATGCTGCCTGACGAAATCAGCGATAAAAAAGCCGCTCTCGATTGCTCGAAAGCGGCCCTTGCCTTGGTGCCGACAGTTCAGCTGTCGCCTTGCTCTCGCTTCACCGGCAACTGCCCATCGATCATCGCCTTGGCCATGCCGCTGAGGTAGTACGTCGCCCGCATCAGCGTCTGTGCGTCTTTCGGCTGGCTCAACGCCTGGTAGGTCAGCCCGGTGATGCAGCCCAGGATGATCGTTGTCTCCTGCAGCACGTCCTCGGTCGGCAACCCCGGGATCGCCTGTACCCAGTCACGCACCGAGTAGCGCTTGGTGCGGCCTGCCAGGCTGACGATCTTCAGATCTGCGGTGCCCTTTGCGTGTTCGTCCTTGTCCATGACCTTGCCCCCTGGAAAAAGAAAGAGCCCGTCGCGGTTCATCCCTCGGAGCCGCCAGACCAAACCGCGCGATCCCTGCGCGGTAAGCTGCCCAGTGGCCCGGTCGACCCCGGAGGGTGAAGCGCGACGAGCAGGCCGAGACTAAAGCGAGCGCCAATCCACTACAACGGGCTACCGAGGGGAAAAGGTGCCTTTAGGAAAAGGACTACATAAACAACGGAAGAAAAGCTGTAGGACCTGCAAAATTTTCTGCAGATGTTGTCGGCTTAGGCCCATCGCGGGGCAAGTCGCATCGCCACACACAAGGGCCATGTTGGCCAGCATCGAGTGGAACCCGCTTCAAGCATCTGCCCTGCTCCAGCACTTCAGGCTACGATGACACCTCGCCCTCCAGGCCCAGCCACCGCCATGCCCAGACCGAGCAAAGTCACCGATCCGTCCTACGAGCTGATGGACGACCACGAAGGCGCCTCGCTGATCTACCGCCAGCACGGCTTCCCAAGCCCGCTGGTGCGCTGGCACTTTCACAAGGAATACGAACTGCACCTGATCGTCGCCAGCGCCGGCAAGGTGTTCATCGGCGACTACATCGGCAACTTCGCCCCCGACACGCTGTTTCTCACCGGCCCCAACCTGCCGCACAACTGGATCAGCCAGGTCGGCCCCGACGAAGTGGTGGGCAAGCGCGACATGCTGGTCAACTTCACCGACGAGGTGCTCGAGGACGGCGGCCAGGTGTTCTCCGAGCTCACCCAGCTTGCCCCGCTGCTGGCCCGGGCGCGCTATGGCATCGAGTTCCGCGACCCGGCGCTGATCCAGGAGAGCCGCCAGCTGCTGCAACGCATCGCCGACAGCCGCGGCATGACCCGCCTGGGATACTTTTTTATCCTCATGGAGCAGCTGGCCGCCTGTGACGACTACCAACTGCTGTCCACCGTCACCTCCTCGCAGCTGGCCGACGAGCACAATGTCGAGCGCATCAACCGGGCGGTGGACTACATCTTCCAGCACTACGCCCAGGACCTGAGCCAGAACGCGGTGGCCGAGCACCTGGGGATGACGCCGACGTACTTCTCGCGGTTCTTCAAGCAGGCCGCCGGGCGCGGCTTTGTCGAGTTCGTCAACCGGCTGCGGGTGAGCAAGTCGTGCGAGTTGCTGGCCAAGGGCGAGCTGCCGGTGACCGAGGTGTGCTTCGAGTCGGGGTTCAGCAACCTGTCGAACTTCAACCGGCGGTTTTTGCAGCTCAAGGGCATGACACCCTCCGATTACCGCAGCCTGGTGACGCAGCGGCTGACCGAGCAGAACCGGGGCTGAACGTCGTACGCGATCTCTTGTAGGAGCGGCCTTGTGTCGCGAAAGGGGCGCGCAGCGGCCCCGGCGATTGATGCGTCAAGGCTGAAATCCTGGGGCCGCTGCGCGGCCCTTTCGCGGCACAAGGCCGCTCCTACAGGGGGCGCGCGCACAGCAAAAAAGTATCAGTCCTGGTGCAGGCCAGGCTTTGTCGGCATCGCCGTACGCGGGTGTAATCGGCAGCGAGCGACACAAAAACAATAACGTCATCCCCGAGGGAGTTCACCGATGAACGACTCGATCAAGGCCTGCCTGGCCGCCGCCTGCCTCAGCCTGCCGCTGCACGTCCAGGCCGCCGAGACCCTGACCATCGCCACGGTCAACAACAACGACATGATCCGCATGCAGCGCCTGGCCAAGGTGTTCGAGCAGCAGCACCCGGACATCCAGCTCAAGTGGGTGGTGCTCGAAGAGAACGTGCTGCGTCAGCGCCTGACCACCGATATCGCCACCCAGGGCGGCCAGTTCGACGTGCTGACCATCGGCATGTACGAAGCCGCGCTGTGGGGCGTCAAGGGCTGGCTGGCACCAATGACCGACCTGCCCGCCGACTACCACCTCGAGGATGTATTCCCCTCGGTGCGCAACGGCCTGTCGGCCAACGGCACGCTGTACGCCCTGCCCTTCTACGCCGAAGCCTCGATCACCTACTACCGCAAGGACCTGTTCGAGAAAGCCGGGCTGAGCATGCCCGAGCAACCCACCTGGACCCAGCTCGGCGAGTTCGCCGCCAAGCTCAACCACCCCGACCAGGGCCAGTACGGCATCTGCCTGCGCGGCAAGGCCGGTTGGGGCGAAAACATGGCACTGATCGGCACCGTGGCCAACGCCTTCGGCGCGCGCTGGTTCAATGAGCAATGGCAGCCCGAGTTCAGCGGCAGCGAGTGGAAGAACGCGCTGAATTTCTATGTGAACACCCTCAAGCAATACGGCCCGCCCGGCGCCTCCAGCAACGGCTTCAACGAAAACCTCGCGCTGTTCAACAGCGGCAAGTGCGCGATGTGGGTCGATGCCAGCGTCGCCGGCTCGTTCGTCACCGACAAGACCCAGAGCAAGGTCGCCGACCAGGTCGGCTTCACCTTCGCGCCCAAGGAAGTCACCGACAAGGGCGCCACCTGGCTGTATTCCTGGGCGCTGGCGATCCCCACCAGCTCCAAGGCCAAGGACGCCGCCAGGACCTTCGCCACCTGGGCCACCTCCGAGGCCTACGGCAAGCTGGTGGCCGAGCAGGAAGGCGTGGCCAACGTGCCACCGGGCACCCGCGCCTCGACCTACAGCGACGCGTACCTGGCCGCCGCGCCGTTCGCCAAGGTCACGCTGGAATCGCTCAAGCGCGTCGACCCCAACCACCCCACCCTCAAGCCCGTGCCTTACGTGGGCATCCAGCTGGTGACCATCCCCGAGTTCCAGGCCATCGGCACCCAGGTCGGCAAGCTGTTCGCCGCCGCGCTCACCGGGCAGATGAAAGTGGACCAGGTGCTGGCCTCGGCCCAGCAGTCCACCGAACGCGAGATGAAACGCGCCGGTTACCCCAAGTAGCTCGCACCGCCGTAGACCGCGCCAGCCTGCGGCGCGGTGACCGCCCCTTTCCGAAGCACACGGAGTCGCCATGAATACCTCGGCCCTCGACACCCCGAGCCTCGCCACCGCGCGCCCCGGCAAACGCCGCGTCGGCCCCGGCTGGTTCCTGGTCAGCCCTTCGGTGGCGCTGCTGCTGTTGTGGATGATCGTGCCCCTGGGCATGACCCTGTATTTCTCGCTGATCCGCTACAACCTGCTGTACCCGGGCGAAAACCAGTTCGTGGGCCTTGAGAACTTCGCCTTCTTCGTCACCGACGCCGGCTTCATGCCCGGCGCCCTCAACACCCTGACCCTGGTCGGCAGCGTGCTGGCGATCAGCGTGGTGCTCGGCGTGCTGATCGCCGCGCTGCTGGAGGCCGGCGAGTTCTGGGGCCGCGGCGTGGTGCGGGTGCTGCTGATCTCGCCGTTCTTCATCATGCCCACGGTCAGCGCGCTGCTGTGGAAGAACCTGATCTTCCACCCGGTGTCGGGCATCCTCGCCGCCGTGTGGCGCCTGTTCGGCGCGCAACCGGTGGACTGGCTGGCGCACTACCCGCTGCTGTCGATCATCCTGATCGTGTCGTGGCAGTGGCTGCCATTCGCCATCCTGATTCTGATGACCGCCATGCAGTCGCTGGACCAGGAACAGAAGGAAGCCGCGCGCCTGGATGGCGCAGGCCCCTTGGCGATCTTCTGGCACCTGACCCTGCCGCACCTGGCGCGGCCGATCGCCGTGGTGGTGATGATCGAGACCATCTTCCTGCTGTCGGTGTTCGCCGAGATCTTCACCACCACCAGCGGCGGCCCCGGATACGCGTCCACCAACCTCGCCTACCTGATCTACAACCAGGCGCTGCTGCAGTTCGACGTCGGCATGGCCTCGGCCGGTGGCCTGATCGCCGTGCTGATCGCCAATATCGCCGCCATCGTGCTGGTTCGCATGATCGGCAAGAACCTCACCGCGCGCAGCTGAGGAGCCCGCCATGCTGACACTCAAGCAAACCCGCACCCTGAAGAACGCGCTGCTCGGCCTGCTGTGCTGGGCCATCGCCCTGGTGATCTTCTTCCCGATCTTCTGGATGTTGCTGACCAGCTTCAAGACCGAGCTGGACGCCTTCGCCACGCCGCCGCAGTTCATCTTTGCGCCGACGCTGGAGAACTACCTGCACATCAACGAGCGCAGCGACTACTTCGCCTACGCCTGGAACTCGGTGCTGATTTCGTTCTCCGCCACCTTGCTATGCATGCTGATCGCGGTGCCTGCGGCCTACTCGATGGCCTTCTTCGAGACCCGCCACACCAAGCGCACGCTGCTGTGGATGCTGTCGACCAAGATGCTGCCGCCGGTGGGCGTCTTGATGCCGATCTACCTGCTGGCCAAGCAGTTCGGCCTGCTGGATTCGCGCCTGGCGCTGATCATCGTCTACACCCTGATCAACCTGCCGATCGTGGTGTGGATGGTGTACACCTACTTCAAGGACATCCCCGTGGACATCCTCGAAGCCGCGCGGCTGGATGGCGCCGGCACCTGGCAGGAGATCGTCCGCGTGCTGCTGCCGATCGCCCGCGGCGGGCTGGCTTCGACCCTGCTGCTGTCGCTGATCCTGTGCTGGAACGAGGCGTTCTGGTCGCTGAACCTGACCTCGTCCGCCGCCGCGCCGTTGACGGCGCTGGTGGCTTCCTATTCGAGCCCTGAAGGGCTGTTCTGGGCCAAGCTCTCGGCCGTCTCGACCCTGGCCTGCGCGCCGATCCTGATCTTTGGCTGGATCAGCCAGAAGCAGTTGGTGCGCGGGCTTTCGTTTGGGGCTGTCAAATGATCCCGCTATCTGGGGCTGCTTTGCAGCCCTTTCGCGGCACAAGGCCGCTCCTACAACAGGGGCGCGCGATCTCCTGTAGGAGCGGCCTTGCGCCGCGAAAGGACCGCGAAGCGGTCCCAGCATCAGCAGCCTTCATACATGCCCAAAGGCCTTACCCCACTCCCCTGAAGGACACCCCCCATGGCTGACCTGAAAATCCGCAACCTGCACAAAGGCTTCGATGGCCACGCCATCATCAAGGGCATTGACCTGGACGTGCGCGACCGCGAGTTCGTGGTGTTCGTCGGCCCCTCCGGCTGCGGCAAGTCCACCCTGCTGCGCCTGATCGCCGGTCTCGAGGAGGTCAGCAGCGGCAGCATCACCCTCGACGGCGCCGACATCACCGACACCGCCCCGGCCAAGCGCGACCTGGCCATGGTGTTCCAGACCTACGCCCTGTATCCGCACATGACCGTGCGCAAGAACCTGTCGTTCGCCCTGGACCTGGCCGGGGTCGGCAAGCAGGAAGTCAGCGCCAAGGTCGACAACGCCGCGCGCATCCTCGAACTGCAACCGCTGCTCGAACGCAAGCCCCGCCAGCTCTCCGGCGGCCAGCGCCAGCGGGTGGCGATCGGCCGGGCGATCGTGCGCAATCCGAAGATCTTCCTGTTCGACGAGCCATTGTCCAACCTCGACGCCGCCCTGCGCGTGCAGATGCGCCTGGAACTGGCGCGGCTGCATCAGGAGCTGGCCGCGACCATGATCTACGTGACCCATGACCAGGTCGAGGCGATGACCCTGGCCGACAAGGTGGTGGTGCTCAACGGCGGGCGCATCGAGCAGGTCGGCTCGCCGCTGGAGCTGTACCACCATCCGGCCAATCTGTTTGTCGCGGGGTTTCTGGGGACACCGAAGATGGGCTTTTTGCGTGGGCACCTGAGTCGCAACCAGGGTAAACAGTGCGAGGTGGCGCTGGAGTGCGGCGCTCGCATCGCCTTGCCGCTGTGCGCGGGGGAGTTGCATACCGGCAGCCAGGTGACGCTGGGGATTCGTCCCGAGCATCTGAACATTGATCGCGCCGGGCAAGGTACCCAGGGCTCGTTGCAGGTGACTGCCGATGTCAGCGAACGACTGGGCAGCGACAGTTATTGCCATGTGCGCGCGGCCTCCGGAGAGATGCTGACCGTGCGGGTGCGCGGGGACTTTGCGCCGGGGTTTGGTGAGGGGTTGGAACTGAGCTTCGATCCGGGCCATTGCCATCTGTTTGATAGCAATGGGCAGGCGATCGACAAGCGATTGCGGCAGGTGGCCTGAGGTGTTCGGCGGGAGGGTTGTGGCGCCTATGAGATCGAGCGCCGCCCGCGCGGCGCATCGCGGCACAAGGCCGCTCCTACATCTGTTTCGGGCCAGTGAGTCCTGTAAGGGTACCTCTGCCCGCCTTGGCGCATGCCTTGAGACAGGTGGAGCGGCAGTGGTGCCCACGCTGAAAGCGCGTCGAGCCAACAAGGCGGACCAGGCAATGGCGCAGGATTGACTGGCCCGAAACAGATGTAGGAGCGGCCTTGTGCCGCGATGCGCCGCGCGGGCGGCGCTCGATCTCAAGAACGCCACAAGGCTCCCGCCAGGCACATCGCCGCCATCACGCGATCCACACATGACCTCCAAAGGGATGCTCCAGGATGAAATTGAACCACCCCAACCTCACCCAATTGCCCCCCTCCGTCGCCCGCCCCAGCTACGACCCAACCCAACTACGCCAGGGCATCGCCCACATCGGCGTCGGCGGCTTCCACCGCGCCCACCAGGCCGCCTACACCGACGCCCTGATGAACTGCGGCGAAGGCCTCGACTGGGCCATCTGCGGCGTCGGTTTGCGCAGTGAAGACCGCGCCATGCGCGACGCCCTGGCCGGCCAGGACCACCTCTACACCCTGTTCGAACTGGGCGACCAGCCCGACACCAAGGTACGCGCAATCGCCGCCATCAACGGCATGCTGCTGGCCGAGGACGGCGCCGAACCGCTGCTCGCCAAACTGGCCGAACCCGGCATCCGCATCGTCTCGCTGACCATCACCGAAGGCGGCTACTGCATCGACGACAGCACCGGCGAGTTCCGCGCCGACCTGCCACAGATCCAGCACGACCTGGCCAACCCGCAATCCCCGCAAAGCGTGTTCGGCTACCTCTGCGAAGCCCTGCGCCGCCGCCGCGAATCTGGCACCGGCCCGTTCACCGTAATGTCCTGCGACAACCTCCCGCACAACGGCGACGTCGCCCGCAAGGCCCTGTTGGCCTTCGCCCAGCGCCTCGACCCCGACCTGGCCGACTGGATCGCCAGCCACGTCAGCTTCCCCAACGCCATGGTCGACCGCATCACCCCGATGACCAGCCCCGCCCACTGCCAGCAACTGCGCGAGCGCCACGGCGTCGACGATGCCTGGCCGGTGGTGTGCGAGCCTTTTCTGCAATGGGTGGTGGAAGATAACTTCGTCGCCGGTCGCCCGGCCTGGGAAAAGGTCGGCGTGCAGTTCACCCGCGACGTCACCCCCTATGAAGAGATGAAGATCAAGCTGCTCAATGGCAGCCACCTGGCCCTCACCTACCTGGGCTTCCTGCAAGGCTACCGTTTCGTCCACGAAACCCTCGCCGACCCGCTGCTGCGCCGCTACATGCGCACCTTCATGGACCAGGACGTAACCCCGCAACTGGCCCCGGTGCCCGGCATTGATCTTGAGCGCTACAAGCAAAGCCTCGGCGAACGCTTCGCCAACCGCGCCATCGCCGACCAGCTGGAGCGCGTGTGCTCCGACGGCTCGTCGAAGTTCCCCAAGTTCATCGTGCCCACCGCCAACCGCCTGATCGCCGACGGCAAGCCGCTGGAGCGCGTGGCCCTGGTGGTGGCCGCCTGGGCCCTGTACCTGCGCGGCGAAGACGAGCACGGCAACCGCTACAGCATCCCCGACCCCCGCGCCGCCGACTGCCAGGCCCGGGTGGTGCAGCGCGACGGCCTGGCCGCCCGGGTACTGGGCGACGAGGCGATCTTCGGTAGCGCCATCCCTGCGTCCAAGGCTTTTGTCAGCGCCTTCGAGCGCCTGTACGACAGCTTGCGCGAAGTCGGCGTGGGTGAAACCCTGCGCCAGGTCCTCGGTGACTGATACGGAGTGTTTCGAAATGGACGGATTGTTCCTCGGCATCGACTGCGGCACCCAGGGCACCAAGGTCCTGGCGCTGGACGCCGGCAACGGCCAGGTGCTCGGCCTGGGCAGCGCCGCCCATGCGCCGCCCCAAGGCCGCGATGGCAGGCGCGAGCAGGCCCCCGCCGACTGGCTGGAGGCCCTGCGTGGGGCGGTGTCCGCTGCCTTGCGAGAAGCCCGTGTGGATGGCCAGGCGATCCGCGCACTGGCGGTGTCCGGCCAGCAGCACGGCCTGGTGATGCTCGACGCCCAGGGCCAGGTGCTGCGCCCGGCCAAGCTCTGGTGCGACACCGAGAGCGCGCCCGAGAACCAGACACTGCTCGATGCCCTCGGCGGCGCCCAAGGCTCGCTCGAACGCCTCGGGTTGGTGATCGCGCCGGGCTATACCCTGTCCAAATTACTGTGGACCAAGCGCAAACACCCCGAGCTGTTCGCCCGCCTCGCCCATGTCCTGCTGCCCCACGACTACCTGAATTACTGGCTGACCGGTCGTGCCTGCACGGAGCCCGGCGACGCCTCCGGCACCGGCTACTACGATGTGCGCCAAAGAACCTGGGCGCCCGATGTCCTTCAGCACATCGAGCCCGGCGAGCGTCTTTTGGCGGCGCTACCTGAGCTGGTCGAATCAGGCGATTGCATCGGCACCCTGCGCGAACAGATCGCCACTGCACTCGGCCTGAGCCCACAGACCTGGGTGGCCACGGGCGGCGGCGACAACATGCTCGGCGCCATCGGCACCGGCAATATCGCCCCCGGCATGATCACCCTGAGCCTCGGCACCTCCGGCACCCTGGCCGCCTACGCCGACCAGCCCCACGTCAGCGCCCAGGGCGAAGTCGCGACCTTCTGCGCCTCCAGCGGCGGCTGGCTGCCGTTGATCTGCACCATGAACCTCACCAGCGCCTGCGCCCTGGTGCGCGACCTGCTGGAGCTCGACCTCGACCGTTTCAGCGCCCTCGCCACCCAAGCCCCGATCGGCGCCGACGGCCTGCTGATGCTGCCCTTCTTCGACGGCGAACGCGTGCCCGCCTTGCCCGAAGCCACGGCCAGCCTGCACGGCATGACCAGCGCCAACCTGACCCGCGCCAACCTCTGCCGCGCCGTGCTCGAAGGCACCTGCTTCAGCCTGCGTTACGGCCTCGACCTGCTGCGCGCCAGCGGCCTGCCAGGCAGCGAAATCCGCCTGGTCGGCGGCGCGGCGAAAAGCCCGCTGTGGCGCCAGACACTGGCCGACCTGCTGGGCCTGCCGGTGGTATGCCCCCAACAGACCGAAGCCGCCGCCCTGGGCGCCGCGATCCAGGCCGCCTGGAGCCTCGGTCGCCAACTGGGCCAGGGCGACAGCCTCGAAACCCTGTGCAAACGCTGCGTCGCCCTCGACGAAAGCACCCGAACCCTGCCCCGCCCGGCGCAACAGGCCGAGTACGAGGCCGCCTATCAACGCTATCGGGAGCAACTGCCTGCACGCTGAGTGCGGGTATCCTTCCCTAATCTTTCGTTCTGGAGAACTGCATGTACCTGGTGTGTGGCGAGGCCCTGTTCGATGTCTTCAGCGTGGAAAACAGCAGCCGCAGCAGCGAGCTGGGGTTTACCGCGATTGCCGGCGGATCGCCGTTCAACGTGGCCGTCGGCCTGCGCCGGTTGGGCGTGGCGTCGGCGTTGTTTGGCGGGTTGTCCAGCGACTACCTCGGTGCCCGGCTACGCCGGGTGCTGGACGAGGAACGGGTGGACTGCCGCTACGTGGTGACCAGCGATGCACCGACCACCCTGGCCATGGTCGGGCTGGATGCCAATGGCTCGGCGCAGTATCAGTTTCGCGGTGAAGGGTGTGCGGACCGGCAGGTGACGCTGGCGCATCTGCCGGAGCTGGATGAGCGTGTGCGGGGGTTGCATGTGGGCTCCTACACCCTGGTGGTGAAGCCCGTGGCCGATACCCTGATGACGCTGGTAGAGCGCGAGCGGGACCGGCGGCTGATCAGCCTGGATCCGAATGTGCGGCTTGATCCGCAGCCGGATGTAGCGCTGTGGCGGCGGCAGGTGGAGGCTTTTGCCGGCCATGCGCATGTGATCAAGGCCAGTGAGGAAGACATCGCCTTGCTCTATCCGGGGCGGGAGACTCGTGATGTGGCGCGAGGCTGGCTTAACGAACGCTGCCGGTTGGTTTTTGTCACTCACGGTGCTGACGGTGCCAGTGTGCATTGCGCACAGGGTTCATGGCAGCGCCCGGCGGATACCTCATTGCCGGTACACGACACCGTTGGCGCCGGTGACACCTTCCAAGCCGCCGTGCTCGCCCACCTGGCTCGCCTCGGTGCAGACAGCCCGGCCGGTGTGGCGAAGCTCCCCCATGAAACCATTGATGCAATCCTCGCCTACGCGATCCATGCCGCCGCGATCACCTGCTCACGGGCAGGCCCGGATCTGCCTTTCGAACGCGAACTGCCGCCCATGCGCTCATGATGCCAGCAGCCTGGGCTGGCCCCGCGATGAGGCACGCCCAGGCTGTCCATGAGCGCCAGCGCTCTCAGTTGTTCGGTGCGCCACTGGCGATCCAGGCCTGCACGGCCTGTATCAGCTGGGTGTCGGCTTGCGCCTGGCCGAAAGGCATCGCCACACCCTTGCCCCCCACCGACAACTGGTCGCCTGTGAGTTTGTGCAGCAGATAGCTGGCCTGCGGATCGCCGGGCACGACACGCTTGAGCGTGCTTTGTACCGAAGCGATGCCCACCAGCTGCCGATAGGCGCTACCGCGCTGCAACACCAGATCTTCCGGGGCCGAACCCTGCAGATGGCAAGACACGCAATAGGTGTCGAGCATGGGCTGGATAGTCTTCCTGAAACTCGGCACCTCGTCGGCCAGCACCGGCGAGGCAGACGTCACCAGTGCACACAGCCATGCCACGCGCCAACGCCGCGCGCAAACGCCGATGCCGTCCATTCATGCCTCCCTGATCGGTTCGCGGGCCGCGTGGTCGCCGGCCAGGCGACCGAACGTCATGGCCGTGCCAAGGGTCGCCCCCGCCGCCCAGTAGGTATCGTGGGCGGGGCTGGCGATGCAGTTGCCGGCACCATACAGGCCAGGGATGGGCTGGTCATCGTAGCCGAGCACACGGCCATGGCTGTCGATTACCGGACCGCCATTGGTATCCAGCGTCACCGGGCACATGATGATCGCGTAGTACGGCCCCTTGCCCGCCAGCGGAAACATGGTGAAGTTTTCCTTTTCGTTGGCCGGGTGGCGCGGGTCCTTGCGCGGGGGGCTGGGGTAGAAATACATGTAGTCGCGGTCGTAGGCGAACTTGCCGCGCTGGTGGTCCTCGTCGCTGCCGCTCTCGGCGAAGCGGTTGAAACGCGCCAAGGTCTCCTTCATCTGCGTGGCGAAGCCCGGGTCCAGGCGCAAGCCACCAGTGTGACTGGCCAGCGAGGCCAGGCGTTCATCGAGGGCCTTGGCCAGCTCGGCGAAAGTCTCGCCGCGCAGCACATAACGCTCGGTGGTACCCGGCGCCGGAATGGGGGGATGACCGGCAAACAGGTCGGCCGTGCGCTGGTCGTAGACCATGAACATCAGCAGGTTGGGATAGCTGGCGGTGCTCGGGTCCCAGGTGAAATGAACCTTCGAGCGGTCATGGTAGTTGCGCTTCTCGTTGACCACGCGACGCCCGTAGCGGTTGACCAGGATCATGCTGTCGCCTGGCGGTACCCAGATTTCCCGAGGTACGCTGGGGAAGGCGATGGCTTCCTCGAGCAGGGTCTGGGCACGCCAGGCGCCACCCATGTTGCCCAGCTGTGCACCGATGGCACCGCCGATGCGGATGAAATCGCCCGTGCAGGTGGGGATGCCGCAGCCACCGAACACCGGGTTGACCTGATACTGGGCGCGCAACTGGCGGTTGGCGGTATAGCCGCCCGTACCGAAGACGACCCCTCGGCGCGCACGCAGCAGCACCTGGCGTGGCTCGTCGTTGTCGTCCAGGGTGGACACCTGCAGGCCAATGACTTCGCCACGGGCGTTGGTCAGCAGGCGTTCGGCGCTGCTGGCCAGGCGCACCGGGATTGCGCGGCTGTCGAGCGCGCCACGCAGTTGGCGCATGAGCTCCGCTCCCAGGCCGAGACTGTTGTCCGGCTGCTTCGGCCCCAGCGCCCGGCCGCGCAGGCCAACCGAGCCGGCGATGACGTCACCGTAGTCGGGCTGGTCAGGCACATCGTCCGGGAAGATCGAGTAACGCATCGACTGCAGCGCATTCATCTGCGCGAGCTTGTCGATGGTCGGCGACGCTTCGCGATAGAAGGTGCGCATCAGCTCATACGTGGCTTGCGGGATGCCCAGGGTGGGATGATCCGGGTTGAACAGCTGGGGGTAGCTGTAGCGGGCCATGTAGGCCAGGCAGGCGGCCTCGCTGTCCGCAAGTCCCTTGGCCTTCATGTGGAAGTTGTCGGGAATCCAGTAGGCGCCGCCCGACTTGGCCGAGGTGCCACCGAAGAACGGAGCTTTCTCCAGCACCACGACCTTGGCACCGGCCTCATGGGCAAACAGTGCGGCGCTGACACCGGCGGCACCACTGCCGACGACGATGACATCGAACTCCTCGTGCCACTGCGGGGATTGTGGCGTGGCCGCCCGGGCGCTGGCGGCCATGCCCAGGGAGGAGACGGCGGCACCGGCGGCGCTGGCCTTGAGCAGCGAGCGCCGGGAAATACGCGAAGCATTCTTGGACATGCGGGTTGTTCCTTGATTCGAGAGCTGCGACGTGAGCGCGATCAGAAGCAGGCGCGTACCACACCACCGTCCACGCGTAGGGCGGATCCATTGATCGAGGCGGCCTGCTCGCTGCAGACGAAGGCCACCGCCGAGCCGATCTCGGCCGGCTCCTGGAAGCGCTGGATCAGCGAGCTGGGGCGCAGGGTGCGGAAGTATTCCTCGGTGAAGGCTTCCAGGTTGCCGCCGCCCAGGCCCTGGACGAAATCGCGCACACCGTCGGTCAGGGTCGGTCCGGGCAGCACGGAGTTGACCGTGACACCGGTGGCGGCGCAGGTCTCGGCCAGGCCGCGGGCAATGGCCAGCTGGGCGGTCTTGGTCATGCCATAGTGGATCATTTCCCTGGGAATCTGGATGGCGCTTTCACTGCTGATGAACACGATCCGCCCCCAGTTGCGCTGCTTCATGCCGGCCAGGTACTGACGCGACAGACGCACTCCGCTTAGCACGTTGATGTCGAAGATCTCCTGCCATTGCTCGTCGCTGATCTCGTCGAACTCGGCGGCTCCGTACACCCCCAGGTTGTTGACCACGATGTCGACCTGAGGATGCGCCTGGTGCAGGCGCTGAACCGCATTGGCACGACTGAGGTCCGCAACGAACGGGATCAGTTCGGCCTGGTGCTCGCCGACGCGTTGGCGAAGGCCGGCAATGGCGGTATGCACAGCATCGGCGTCACGGCCATTGATGATCACGTTGACGCCTTCGGCATACAGTGCCTCGGCAATGGCCAGGCCGATGCCTTTGCTCGATCCGGAGACGACGGCCAGGCGGGGTTGACTGAACAGTTTCATGCAAGCTCCTTGTGCAGGTGTTCGTGAGTGCTGTGGGTGCGCGCCGTGGGCAGGAGTTGCTCGAGCACCTGCGCCAGTACCTGGCGCGGCGTCCCTTCGGCCTTGGCGGCCCAGGCGACATGGCCGTCCGGGCGGACCAGGGCCAGGTCGGTGTCGGTGAAGCCCACGCGGTTACGCAGGTCGAAGTAGATATCGTCGAAGCCGTCGGCTGCGCTCAGGCGCAGCCCGTGCAGGGGTATGCCGCGCGCTCGGGCCAGCTCGCCCGCCGCCTCGACCCAGGCACCTGCCTGACTGCCGGCAATCAGGGTGAAGCGGCCCTTGCCCAGCAGGGCCAGGGTCGACACGCGCTCGCCCCGACGCGTCACCCAGGCATGGGGGAAGCGTGCGCCGGCGACCACCTGCGAATGGTAGGCGCCCGCCAGTTCGTCGAGCGGTTCGGGCGGCGCGTCGGCCGCTTCGAGGATGGCGGCGGAGCGATAACGCAGATTGCTTTCGACGCCGAGACAGTTGAACTCGTAGTTCTTTTGCCAGATGGCCTGGGCCAGACGCTCACGGACCTGAGCACCGCCGACGTCGTCAGCGAATACCGCCTGCAGGTCCAACTGCCCCTGCTGGCCGTCCGGCTCGAGCACCGCCAGCAGCTCACGGGTCTGACCGATGCTGCGGATCGCCCGGGTGACGATCTGGCGGCCGATCGGCGCACGCTCATCACTGTAGCTGTGAAGCAGGCGTGGAGCGGCGATGCCCTTGAGCACGTAGGCAAGCTTCCAGGCCAGGTTGTAGGCGTCCTGGATCGAGGTGTTCGAGCCCAGGCCGTTGTTCGGTGGATGCCGGTGCACCGAGTCGCCGGCACAGAACACCCGCCCGCTGGCGTACTCGGTGGCATAGGCGCGGTTGACGGTCCAGGTGGAAATCGAGCTGATGTCCGGCTCGACATCGTCGGTCCCCAGGACCTTGCGAATGATGTCCGCCGCTTCGGCATTGCCCAGGCGCGGGGCCGGCTGGTTGATGTCGTAGCTCCAGACGCACAGCCATTCATTCCACGGGCGCACCATGCGCAGCAGGCCGACCCCCAGCCCGCCGATACGGGCTTCCGGGTTGAGCATCCAGAAAAGGGCGCTGGGGCGGTGGGCGACGTAGCGGCTGAGGTCGGCCTTGAACAGGATGTTGATGCTGCCGGCCAGGCCCATCTCGCCGGACATCGGTAGCCCGATGGCTTCGGCCACACGACTGCGGCCGCCATCGGCACCGATCAGGTACTTGGCGCGAATGGCGAACTGCTCGCCGGTCAGGTGGTCGAGCACCTGGGCCGTGACGCCCTCCTCGTCCTGCTCGAGCGAGAGGAACTCGCTGCTGAAACGGATTTTCGCCCCGGCCTTGACCGCGTTGGCCACCAGCACCGGCTCCAGGAAATTCTGCGGGATATCGCAGATTTCGTGGGGGCTGGTGAGGCGGTATTCCGACAGACGCTCGGGGGCCGCGCCCCAGGAGCGGATGCGTCCGATCTCGCGTCCGGTCAGCGACTCGCAGAGGATGCTGTCACCGATCAGGTGATTGGGCACGGCATCGCGCAGTGCTTCCTCGACCACTCCGGCGTCGTCGAGGATCTCCATGGTGCGCTGGTTCATGATGTGCGCGCGTGGGGTATCGGCCAGCCAGGGGTATTTGGTCACCACCAGGGTCTGGATACCGTGGCGGGCGAGAAACAGCGCGGCCGAGGCGCCGGCCGGGCCGCTGCCGATGACGAGGACTTCGGTTTCAATCATGGTCTCTTCCTTGAACGTGTGGGCACTGCCCGCACGCGACAGGCTTCAGGGGCGTGGTCAAGCGAACTTCTGTGCCAGGCGCAGGGCCAGTTCCAGCGATTGCTCACGATTCAGGCGTGGATCCACGCTGCTGCGGTAGTTGCGCGGCAGGTCGGCTTCGGTGAGGTTGCCCGCGCCGCCCAGGCATTCGGTGACGGCTTCGCCGGACATCTCCAGATGCACGCCACCCAGGTGACTGCCGTGGGCGGCATGCAACTCGGCGGCCTGTTCCAGCTCGGCGAGAATGTGCTCGAAGTAGCGGGTCTTGTAGCCGTTGCCGAGACTGCAGGTATTGCCGTGCATCGGGTCACACACCCACAACACGCGACGTCCCTCGCGACGCACCGCGTCGATCAGCGCAGGCAAGGCGTTGCCAATGGTTTGTGCGCCCATGCGGGTGATCAGGGTGAGACGGCCAGGTTCGTCGTCCGGATTGAGGCGTTCGATCAGGCGTAGCAACTGGTCGCTGCCGGTTGCCGGCCCAACCTTGACCGCGATCGGGTTTTCGATGCCGCGCAGGTATTCGACATGGGCCCCCTCGAGGTCGGCGGTACGCACACCGATCCACGGGAAGTGGGTCGACAGGTTGAACCAGCCATGATGGGACGGCACGTAGTGCGTCAGTGCCTGTTCATAGGGCAGCAGCAGGGCTTCATGGGAGATATGCAGGTGCGCCGATGGCTCGCTGCCGCCACCCTCCTGGCGCAAGGCCTCGAGCAGTTGCAAGGCTTCGCGCAGGGAGCCCAGCAAGCGTTCCTGGGCATCGGCCCGGGGGCTCTGGCGCAGCCAGTCGAAGGCCCAGCGCGACGGCTGGTACAGGTCGGCAAAGCCTTTGCGCATCAGCGCGCGGGCCAGGTTCAGGGTCAGTGCCGAGCGGGCATGAGCCTGCAGCATGCGCTGCGGATCGGGTTCGCGCGCACTGGCTTCGAAACGGTGCCCGTTGACGATATCGCCGCGGTACACCGGCAGTTCGACGCCATCGATGCATTCGCTGTCGGCCGAGCGTGGCTTGGCATATTGGCCTGCCAGACGCCCGACACGGATGATCGGGCGACGCAGGCCATGGGTCAGCAGCAGCCCCATTTGCTCCATATGTTCCAGGCGCGTGTGTATCGCCGCGCCGGTGCAGTCCTCGAAGCGTTCGGCACAATCGCCGCCTTGCAGCAGGAACAGCTTGCCTTCCTGGGCTCGCGCCAGCGCCTGCTTGAGCTGGACCACTTCCTCGGCCATGACCAGCGCCGGCTGCCGGGCGAGCTCCTCCAGGGCCTGCTCCATGGCCTGGCGGTCGGCATAGCGGGGTTGCTGCAGGGCGACCCGTTGTTGCCACGACGCCGGTGACCAGTCGGGATCACGGCGTGGTTCAGCGATATCGGCAGTGAACGGCACCGTTGCGCTGCGCGAAGGAGGAACAGCGTCTTGCAGATTCAGAGAAACCATGGGGATCCTGCTCTCAAGTTGGGTGGACGAAGGCACTGCACTCACAGATGTTGCGTCAGCGCTCCGGCAGGCCGGGCAAGGGGCCGTGCAGCGGGAGACGGGGCACGGCCCTCGTGGTGCCAGAAGCCTGACAGGAAGCACTCGGCAATCAGCAGCGGCGCGCCGTGACGGTGGAACAGCGAGCGTCGCGCCAGCCAAGGACCGCTGTCGTCAAGGCAGCGCGACAGCCTGCCCAAGGGCTCGTCCAGGGCCAGCACGCCCCATTCGAACGGCCCTCGGACGATGTCCGGGTCCTGATACAGCATCATGCCCAGAGGCTGGGAGCCGTAACCGTCAAGCACCGCCCAACCCTGGTCGAGGGCACCGAGCGGAGCGATGCTGCGCGCCAGCACACAGGGGCGTTGATCAAGGCGCATCAGCACCGTGCGCACCCACAGCGGGGTGCCGGCGGCGATGCCCAACGCCTGGGCATCGGCGACGCAGGCCTGGGTCGGGTACTGATCGATCAGCTCGAGGCGATATTGGCCCAGCGCCTTGAGGTGCAGGGTCAGCGAGCCGGGCAGGAACAGCCAGTGGCATTGTTCGGTGGAAAGCCAGGGCAAGGGCGCACGCTGCCACTGGGTGCACGAGTCGGTGTTCATCACTTGAATCCCTTCAAGAGGCGCGCAAGGCGGTGGTCAGGCGCAGGTAGTCCGTGGAGTGTTCGTCTGGGTCACGCTGGCATAGTCCGGCAAGGCCAGGCGGCGGGCTTCGGCAAAACTCATCAAGGCGTCAAAGTCGGCGAACGGCAGGCCATCGGCACGCCGGTCGGCCTCGTGGATCAGCGCGTCGGGCAGCTCTTGGCGGTCGCCGAGCACGATGGCCGAGGTCAGCGGTTTGCGCTGGGCCTCGTACTGCTGCAGGGCCTGCTCCAGTGAATCGCCGCTGGCCAGTGCCTCTGCCAGGCAGTGGGCATCGAGAATGGCCTGGCCGGCACCGTTGGAGCCCACCGGCACCATGGGGTGCGCGGCGTCGCCGATCAGGGTGATGCGCCCCACCGTCCAGCGTGGCAGCGGATCGCGGTCGGCCATCGGTGTCTGGATGATCGGCTGGTTGCTGCGCATGAGCAATTGCGGGATGTCCAGCCAGTCGAAACTGCGCGAAGCGAAGAAACGCGCCAGGTCCTCGAGGCGGTCGGGGGCGAACTCCGGGTCGTGCTCGAACAGCGCACGGTCCAGTTCGGCGACCCAGTTGATCAGTTGCTCGCCACGTTCGTTGACCTGGTCGCGAATGGGGTAGATCACCAGCTTGCCATGTGCTGGCACACCGATGCGCACCATGCTGGCACCGCTCAGGAACGGCGGCGCCACCGTCACCCCGCGCCACATGTGCACGGCCCGGTCGACCGGGGCCAGGTGCTCGCCGAACAGGCTGCGACAGACCTGCGAACGCACGCCGTCCGCACCGATCAGCGCACTGCAGTGCACCTGGACCAGGGGGGCCTGCGGCCCTTGGGAAAAGGTTGCGATCACACCCTGGTCATCCTGGACGACATCGCGCAGCGTGTGCCCGGTCAGCAGGAAGTCGGCGCCCAGGCGTTGGCGGGCGGCGTCCAGCAGGGTCTGCTGAAGCACCCCGCGGTGAATGGACAGCTGCGGCACCGAGTGACCGTTGCGCAGCCCCAGCGGCAGGCTGTGCAGGCGTTGGCCATATCGGTTGAAGAACACCATCTCCTGGGTGGTGACGGCATTTTCCTGCAACTTTTCCAGCAAGCCAAGTTCGGCAAACACTTTCATCGCATAGGGCTGAAGGTTCAAACCTACGCCCAGCGGCTCAATGGTTTTTGCCGACTCGTAAACTTTTACCCGGAAGCCTTTTTTATGCAGTGAGAGTGCGAGCGTAAGCCCTGCTATCCCCGCGCCGACAATAATCATTTGATTCATGACGTGCTCTACGCGCTGTATGGAGTTTAAGTATTGAATTGTTCTATTTGTTCCCAGGAATCCTAGCATGTGCATTTTTTTATAATCAAGGCGTTGATTTCAGTTGTTTATTCCAGTGATTTTTGAATATTTTTCCACAATTTAGGCGTTTCCAGGCCGGCCGTTGCGGAAACGACAAAACTGTTTCAATTTTCAGGCAACAATTGGAAATACAACCAAATGAGAACGCAATGAGCAGCACACACACTCAATTGCAGGCGCGGGAAAAGTGACTGAAGAGTCAGCGATAACAGGCGGGCACAAAAAAGCCAGCGGCCTAACTTAAAGTTCTGGGCGCCGGCAGTAATGAAATAATTGAATTAATTATGATCGAGGAACAAGGGCGTCAAATGCCGGGAAAGAAAGCGCAGCATGATGTCGACCTTGGGCAGCAGTTGCCGACTGCGTGGCCAGATGAGGTGTACCGGCAGCCCGGGTGTCGAGAGGTGCGGCATGATTTCCACCAGATCACCGCGCTGCAGTTCGTCGCGGATCATCCAGGTCGCCAGCTGCGAAATGCCATAGCCGCCCTTCACCGCCTGCACCTGGGCCTCGCCGCTGCCGACGATGATCCTGCCATTCATGGTGCGCCGTTCGATCTGGCCATCGGGGCCACTGAACATCCAGGGGCTGACACTGCCATCGGCGCGGCCATACATCACGCAGTCGAACTGGTCGAGTTCATGTCCGTGCTGGATGTTCAGATGCTGGCGCAGGTACTGCGGCGCCCCGCAGAAGATCAGGCGCTCCTGGCCGATCTGCTGGTGCGCCAGCAAGTTCGACAGCTGGTCGACGCTGCCAATGCGCACCGCCAGGTCGATCCCCTCCTCTATCACATCGACGAAGCGGTCGGTGAACGAGGCATGCAGGCGCAAGCGTGGATTGTGCTCGGTGAAGTTCAGCAGCAACGGCAGCACATGTTGCTTGCCGAAGGTCACCGGCACATCGATGCGCAGGCGTCCGGCCGGTTCCTGGCGCTCTGCGGCCAGGACCGTCTCGGCCTCCTCCAGCTCGGCCAGGATACGTGCGCAGGTGCGATAGAAGGCCTCGCCCGTGTCGGTCAGGGAAAGGCTGCGGGTCGTGCGCTCGAACAGTCGGGTGCCCAGCCGGCCTTCAAGGCGGGCAACCCCCTTGCTCACAGCCGAGGTCGAAAGGTTGAGTTGCGCGGCGGCGGCGGTGAAGCTGCCGGCGTCCGCAGTGGTGACGAAAACTTCGATGCCTTTGAGGTGCTCGGTAAGCCTCATTGAAAATCCTTTTACTGCCGCGCCCGCGATGGGCGCACACGCTTCATGCGTAGATTGCGAGGGGCTCGCCATCCGCCCTGCGAGGGCGGACAGCGTAGTGACGGCGGTCAGGGTAGCAGCAAGCGCAACAGGTCGAAACCGAACTGCCCTCCTCGTCAGGCGAACTGGGGCAGCACATGCTCGGCGAGTTCATCCAGAACCGCCTGTACAGGGCGTCGACTGATGCGCAGGTTCAGGGCGATGTGCGAAACGCCCTGCTCGCGCTGGCGCAGCCAGAGATCGAGCAGGGCCTGCCGTCCGCCACGCAGCCCCCGCCCCGCTCGCAAGGGTGCACCCGGGTCCTGCTCCAGATCGAAGAACGCGCCGTAGCCATACGGCTTGAACTGCCCCGGCTCCTGGCAGGCGCGCCATTGCTCGAGGACCCAGGGCAAGGCCTGGGCATCGCTCTGGTGCCAGATCCAGCCATCGGTGTGCTGGGCCAGCCAGGAAAGCTCCTGACCGCAGCGACCCACGGCCAACGTTGGCAACCTGCCAGTGACCGGTTTGGGGACCAGGTCCAGGGTGCCGTCCAGCGTGCCGTGGAAGTGCGAGTAATGCACCGGGTAGTCCTGGCTCACCACGCTCTGCAGCATCTGGTAGGCATCCCGGTAGCGCTCGGCACGCTGCTGGTAGTCCACGCCGAACGCCGGGTACTCGCTGGGTCGGTCGCCTGTGGACAAGCCCAGCAGGAAACGCCCTTGCAGCAGCTGGTCGACACTGCAGGCCTGCTTGGCGACCAGCAGCGGGTTGCGCAAGGCCAGGATGATCCCGGCAGTGCCAATGGCGATGCGCTGGGTATGCGCCGCCAGCCAGCCGGCATAGACCATCGGATCATGGACCTGGGCGACGTCCCCGAAATCCGGGTCGTGAAACGGCACGTCGCGCAACCAGATGGCGGAAAAGCCCAGGGCCTCGGCATGCTGAACCAGCTGCAGGTGCTGGCGCAGCGGCGGAACGGCACTGTCGGGATAGGCCTCCAGCGGCGCGATCAGGCCGAAGGTCAGTTGCCCCGGGCGGAACACCCGGGCATACGCAGGGTGAGCGGCCAACGCAGCGTCCATTCCAGGGTACGCCGGCGTGCCGTGGGCCGGCAGGGTGTGCGGCGCGGTCATCGGCGCAGCGTCCCGGCGCGCTCGAGGCCCGCATCGGTGGTGCGGCGCTCCTTGAACTGCACCAGCAGCAGGCAGATCACCGCGGCGGCCAGGGCAATCGTGGCGGCGATGTAGCCGAGGCTGGCCAGGCCGGTCTGCTCGATGCTGTAGCCCCCGATGATGGCACCCAGGCCGATGCCGGCGTTGGCGGCAGAGACGTTCAGGGTGCCGGCCAGGGCCTGGGCGTGGCTGGCGGCTTTCATCACGCGTACCTGGCACACCGGATACAGCGCGGTGTAGGCGATGCCCCAGACGGTCAGCGCCACCGCCAGGCCGACATACGAACCGGCCAGGGGAATGCTCATGGACATGCCTGCGGCCAGGATCAACACGAACACCGCCGTGGCGCCCAGCGGGTTGCGGTCGACGAAGTGGCCGCCCAGCCAGTTGCCAACCAGGCCGATGGCACCAAAGCCCATCAGCCACCAACCCACTGCCACCGGCGCGATACCGGCCAGGCGTTCGAGCATGTCAGCCAGGTAGGTGTAGGCGGTGAACATGGCGGTAAACACCACCACCGAGAGCACGATGTTGCCGATGAAGCGGCCATCGCGCAGGATGCGCATCTGCTGGCCGATGCTGCTGCGCTCCGGACGGGCCAGGGTCGGCATGTACAGCGCCAGCATCAGCAGCATCAGCAGCGACAGCGCGGACAGCCCCCAGAACGCGCCACGCCAGCCGATCAGGTTGGCGAACACCGTGCCCAGCGGGATACCGAACAGCGTGGCCGCAGCGATGCCCAGGTAGACCTGGGCGACGGCGCGACCGGCCCGATCGGGGCCAACCAGTTGGCTGGCCGTTTCACTGGCCGTGCCCCAGAACACCGGCAACAGCAGTGCCGGGATGAACCGGGCAATGCACAGCACCCAGATGTTCGGTGCCACGGCCGCCAGGGCGTTGGAGGCGGCGAAAATCAGCATGATCACCATGAACAGCCGCTTGCGCTCGAAATGGGCCAGGGCGGCAGTCAGGGGCGGGCCGAACAGCATCACGGTAAAGGCGAACAGCGTCACCAACTGGCCGGCGGCGGAAATGGAAATGTCCAGGTCCCGAGCGAGTGCCGGCAGCAGCCCGATGATCAGAAATTCGGTGGTGACGATCACGAAGGCGGCGATGGCCAGCAGCGTGATAGAGAAGGCGCTGTGTCGCGACCCCGAAGCGGACGTGGGAGACGTAGTGGCGTGTGTCATGGCAATGCGATCCAGGCAAGGTAGATCGCGCTAGTCTAGGAAAGCAAAAAATTCCTATCTCGGGTAATTATTCCTCTGATTGTTTCCCCAATTTCCACAATCTCCCTTGCCCTTGTGCAAACCTGAGCCACGCAGCACTTGCTGACCGATCACCCCAGCCAAAGCCGAACAGGGCGGCCATCCTGAGGCGGTATCAGACGCTGTTCGCTCGGCGCCGGCGTTGTCGGCGGCACAGGCGACGACTCAGTTCCGCATCAGATATCTCGATGGGCCACTGGAGCCCACTTGCTGCAAAACGGTACAGGTAGTCTCCCGCACTTGAATGATGTTCGCTGAGTTGTCCAGCAACTATCGTGGTGCCCGGCTACGCCGGGTGCTGGAATAGGAGCAGGTGGATTGCACTAGGGGGAGCATGATCTTTCGCAATGCGCCTGAAGCCTTACCCGGCAACCCCGAGCGGCATCACCTTTTGCCCAGCAATTCAGAACGGCCAATCACCTCACCGCTGCGTTGGGGGCTGCCCGGCCCAGAAAAGCCAGCGCCCGCAATAGCGGCATCCAAACCTCGAAAATGTGGAGCCGCTTTCGGGCTGCGCAAGGCTTCCATGCCGACGTTCCAGGCATGCACCATGTTCTTGGCAACCTCACGCCACGCAGGTTCGTTTTTCGACGCTTCGATGACTTCCTTTGCAACCTCCACGGCAGACTCGCAAAGCTGCTCGATCATCGCCGCGTACTGCCGTGGCGAGATGCTCAGAACACCTTTGAAAAATGACTCCAGTGAGCGCCCAGGTGTCCAGGTCTGCCTTCCACCAACGGAGAGTCCAGGCGGATTGTTGGCGAAGCGAGGGTAGGCTTGCGTGGTAACCAGATCAAAGACTGGCGTGAATGCCACATCAGTCAGCGAGGTGTAAAGCAGCGCAATATTCTTCGAGTGGCAGTCCGCATTGCGCACCACATAGTTGGTCAATAGCTGCCAGCCACGTACCCCCCACCAAGCCCAGCATCGACAGATCGGTACCATCGAGCTGCGGGCCGAACGCTTCGCGGATGACGTTCAGCAAATACCCTTCAGGAAGGTTCTGCCGGAAGAAAGGAAACAAATCACGGGGCCAGCGCCAAGGCGCTTCACGAACAGGCAGGGCCAAGCTGACAAAGTCCTCCCGGGCTGTTCCGGGAAGATAGTGCAGTACATATTCGTCACGGTCCCGATAAAGCTTGGCCACGTGCCTTGAACGGACATGGACGTCAAGGATCATGGTCAAGCAACCCCAGACCGTTGGTCCTTGAGGATGTCCTCGGCCGTACGTGCGTGACCAGCCTTCACCAGCTTCAAGTCATAGCCTGCGGCTTCCAGGAGCCGGACAAGCGCCAAGACACTCATGTCCCCCTTGGCCAGGGTCTCCATCCTCGCCACTGTGGAACGGGAAACACCCGCGCGGCTGGCCAACGCATCTTGGCTTAGCTTTGCTTCACGCCGGACGGTTTTAAGCATTTCAGCGACATCATAGAGAGAGGACATTTGTAGCTCCGGGCATCAAAAAGAAGCGTTTCTCCGAATGATGTAGCCCTTGAGCCACATAGCGACAACCTCTCATCCAGATAGCTTTGTGTCACATAGGCTACAAAATTTGTAGAGATCCTCACTTTAGTAGCTCAGGGGCCACAATATTAGAGAGACGCTCAAGATTAGCTTGCGCCCGGGCCCGAAGATGAGCCGTCCGATTCAGCAACGATGCCGGGATGGGCTGGATACGTTCCGGGTGCTCGGTAATGTCAGCGTGCACAAGCTCGAGAAAGGCTTTTTTAGTCTCCTGCGCTTCGTGCTCGGCTAGAAGAGCCACTTCACCCTTGATTTGGACATGGTTTGCTCCTTAATCCGGCCCCTGCGACAACTGCCACCTGTGCGGTCTGACCAAGGGAATGTACAGCAGAATGAGTTGAGGGAAATGAGGCACAAGCCCACCGCTACATGTTTCAGAACAGGACTACATACCCATTGCCGATCGATCGGCACAGGCGCTTGCTCTAAACCGCACCTGAACGCCGCAGGCCTTTAGCCATTAGCACAACCGCCCTAATCGACCCTACTCACCCAGCGCTCGTATAGTCCCTTCTTGATTACAAAAACCAGGAAAGGACACCATGGGTCACAAACTTCCCCCCCTCTGCCAATGGCTGGCCATCCTGGCCCTCACCTGCAGCACCCCAGCCCTCGCCGCCCCCGCCTCAGGCGACTACTGGATTATCTACGGCAAAGGCGAACGCCTGCACAACGAGGTCTACGTCGCCGATGCCGCTGGCATCCTGCAAAAGCCCGGCGGCGTGCAATCGGCCCAGGTCATGCAGCTGTTCGAAGATCCAGCCTTCCCGACCCTCGCCGCCTACGAGGTGCAGGTCAAATGCAAACAGCGCCAGATCCGCCTGGACAGCGCCCGGGCGATTCGTCGCTTCGACGGCGCCGTGCGCGATGTGAAAACCAACGCTAAAGACTGGGCCGCACCAAAGGACTACTGGCTGCAGCGCACCTTCGCCTTCGTCTGCGCCCCCGACAACCGCGCGCGCAACCAGATGTTGTCGATCGGCAAGATGCCGGCGGCGAAGATGGTCGCCACCATCCAGGCCATGTTCATCCAGTTGATCGGCGTGCAGGCCAACAGCCAGGCGGTGCAGGAGCTGGACGACATGCTGGCGAACACCCCACGATGAACACGCGCCCTCTGCTGGTCCTTGGCCTGTTATTGCCTGCGCTGGCCGGCTGCATCCCGACCCTGCCGGAGCTGATGGCGGGCAACCAATGGCAAGGGCGCGACGCCAAGCAGGCCATCGACTTCTTCGGCCCGCCCATGCGCATGGAGCCGTTGCCCGGCGGCGCTGGGGTGCAGTTGGGCTGGTACCGCGATACCACCTACGTGCAAAAGGAGGTGGTCGGCAGCACCGCCGAGATGCAAGGCAACGTGATGGTCCATACCAACTACTGGGACGACGTGGCCCATCCTGGCGGCTGCACGATCCTGATGTCGGTGGACAAGGCGCGGCAGATCAACGACTTCTCCACCAAGGGCCGGTGTAACGGCGTGAACCTGGCGCCATAGCGGCTAGCCGAAACGCGGCAGTGAACTTGTTGGAGCGGGATCGTGGGAGCGGGCTTGCCCCGCGATAGCGTCCACCCAGACAACCAAGCCCCCAGCCAGATACCCTCCCCCTACTCAGCCCCCCGCCCAACCATCAACCCATGATTCACATCCTGGGCCAACGCCTTGGCCATGCCACTGAGGTAATGCACCGCCGTCAGCAGCGTAGGCAGATGATCAGTCTCCACCATCGCCAGATCACTGATCTTGTGCACCGCACACATCAGCACGGTCGCCTGCTCCACCGCATGGTCCAGCGGATGCCCCGCCACCACGCGGAACAGCGGGTCTTGCACACTCACCTGCGCGCCTTCGCCGAAATGCCCGACGCCGGTGGTGGCGAGTTTCTTGATGCGCGGGATTTGCAATTCCTTATCCATACCATACCTCCTGCGGCCCCGCGAACGGCGCGGGGCCTGATCGGTGAACATCAAGTGCGAGCCCAGGCTCGCCAGGTCAGTGCCGGGATTGCACGCGGCTCAGCGCCACTTCCACCAGGGTGCGGGCGCTGTCGATTTCGTGCATGGCGGCGAGGGTCAGGACCTGGCCTGGGGGTTTGGCGTGGAGCAGGACGGTCTGCTGGCTGACGGTCAGGGCGCAGACGAGGTATTCGGAGATCTGGACCAGGAGGTCTTCGAGGGTGTGGGTGGTGTATTTGTCGTGTAGGGGTGGGTCGGGGACTATTTTCAGCATGGTAGAGCTCCTATTTTCAAATGGAGCTACCGTTCTCTGCTGTCAAACAGAAAGGTGGCAGCTGTACGCGGGTTGACAGACCGGGAAAATAGGAAACCGGCGCACCGAAGTGCCCCACGTACAGCCACCATAGACGGCCATGCACGCGCGTTACTATCTTCCCGGTCTGTCAAAACCGGTCGCTGAATTGGCAGCGACTTGGCGAGACTAGATGGGTGATGCAGCGGCTGCAACGGGCTGTAAGGGGCTAGAAGTATGTTTCGGAAACGGACTACAGAGAAGAGGGAAAATCCGATTCCGTAGACCCTGGGCACGCCTGCTGCCACAACGAATATGGACCTGAAACCCATACGAACTCTCGTGCGGACGCTACGATTGCAGTGGCGCTTTGCCAGTTTTTCTTGAACCGTTTGATCACTTTGGCGACGATGGGGAAATTTCCTACATACATCGGCGACAAAGGGCAACGCACGTGGCGATCAAAGCTGTATCGAAGGAACGTATTGACGAGGCTTTGCTGGAATTTGACCGCGATTTTAGGGGGCGACGAGAGTGGTTTGGTTGGGAGACGAACCCCGCCCACCGCTACGCGATTGCTGTAGGGGGTACATCGTACCCAGTAAAGAAAATAGTCTCCTTGGCTACCGAAATCGCAGTTAGCCAGTTCCCGGGTGGACACCTCACAAACCGCTATTTAGAAAAGCGTGGATTTACCATCATCGAGCTGCAGGGCACTGGTTTAGAACCAGTCCTGCAGTTCGAGCCTGGGGCCATTTACGATCGAGTGACTGAAATCAACGGACCATTCGGGGGTAGCCGGCAGAGCGGCATAGCGGCATCCGCTACCTACCCGGCGATTTTTTTGTTTACAGGCGATAGTGGCGAGCAATACGGCTATGCCGACCGCTGGGACAACGGTGCATTTCTCTACACCGGAGAGGGGCAGCGTGGGCCGATGACATTGAACCGTGGCAACAGAGCTGTCGCTGAGCATGCAGAGACAGGTCGTGCGCTTCATCTGTTCACATCGCTCGGTAAAGGAAAAGGTAACCGCTATGTAGGTGAGTTCAGTTGCGCCGATGTCTTTGAACGAACCCAGCCGGATATTGATGGCGAGGATCGTACTGCTCTTGTATTCAGATTGGTACCTGTGGGTAGTCCAGAGCTGAATATCGAAACTGAGTTGGAGACAGAGGTTGAACTTGCAGATTCGTTAGCGGCTGCTCGGATAGCTGCGCTGGCTGCCTGTAGGCCGGTAACGGATGCAATGGACCAATCGGCGCATCGCAAAATTTACCAGCGCAGCCGGAAGGTCGCTCACTACGTCCTCATGCGTGCCAAAGGCATGTGTGAAAGCTGTGAAAAGCCAGCCCCCTTCATTAAGAAGGATGGAACCCCGTACCTCGAACCGCATCATGTAAATCGGCTCTCCGACGGGGGCCTTGACCACCCTCGGTACGTAGGCGCTGTCTGCCCATCTTGCCATCGCGAGATACACTCAGGTGTACATGGTGTGTCGCTTAATGCGCGGTTGAAGCAGCGACTTGAAGCAATTGAAGGCTGAGTTTAATTTGTCAAACTGAAATTCCCCTAGATTCGTAGACACCCTCGAATAGCTGCTTCTAGCCGATTACCACCCTTCTCAAGCGGCAACTTTGGATCGGAAGCGGTCGGTCGCGAGTGGCGGCTATCGACCCCAATGTAGACCATTGATCGGGCTGCTACGGCCATAAATGGTTGTGGTAACTGCGCTTCACACATTACGAACCAAAGGGATTGCCCACATCTGCTATGAACGCCCTCTTCATTCTCTGGACTGAGTTGGAGACTTATGACCTGCACAATGTCGCCGCGACTCTTGACCCTCAAGCTAGCCACCGCCGTATTTAAGCCGTACCTGAGGCTAAAGGCAATCGCAAGCCGCGCCAAGTCAAACGATAAAAATATCCCCATAGTAGTGAGATTAAAGACGGAAACCATAAAGTGCTTAAGGAATGGAAGGTTGAGTTCAGGGTCGATGCAGTAGAGTCCTGGTTAGCTCAGTAGTGCAGGTCGGTTGAGACCTCAGCCTAACCCCCAAGATCGAAAACACTCCATGCTTCCGACCCTAGGTCATTTCTCCTGTATCTCAGCTTGCCTCTACAAGTTCAATTAGCCGCAAATAGCGCGTATCCGATTGAAGGCTAGGAGCGCTCTCGACTATCAACGCAAGTACGTTCGGTAACTCGGAAGGAGGTCGGGTGAGCACCTGTGGCGTAACTGCGTGTATTAGATCAAGCGTAACCTCAGGATGAAGAACGGCAATCGGCTTCTCCTCCCCAACATCCTGGGTAAACCGGTAAAATGGATGGTCACTTATCTCCACCGGCACCAAAAACCTCTTCACAGCCTTGTATACCTTTGGAAAATTATCGCCCGCATCATCAAGCAGTCCGATCCATGCTTTAATGGACGCTGAGGTTCTATATTTGCGCTCTCTTGGCCAATCATCATTGATAAAAGGGATAACATGCTCAATCCAACCGTTTTCGTTTTGTCGTCCAACTAGCCCCAACCAAAAAATAAACTGATTCCGCTCATCGTCGGACATACCTCGGAGTACCGAACGCATTTCGCCCCGCGTTAGCCCACTTGGTCTATCCGAATTGAAGACTCTCATCAACCCCAACCATTGAGAGGCCGCCCGAGAGAAATCACGATCCCAAGACAACCCATTGATCCAAGGGATAACATTAAGTAACTGTGGCTTTATGATTTCAGCTAAATTAGGCGAAGGCATTTCTTCATGAAGAAAGCCGTTCCAAGCTGGTTCTGAGGAAGTATGATCGAAAGACAACATCGGGATAAGCCTCTCCTTAGCCCAATCGGGATCGACAAACATGAGCCAATTCAATCTACGAGCCGTGACAGAAATAGCGTGATCCGCTCCCTCTCCTTGGGCAGAAAAAAGGCGCTCGACACGAGACTTTATATTATCCGGAATTAATGAATTAGCTTCCTGTTGCTTTCCTGGCACCGCATGAAAAAGCGCTGACGCACAAATACCTACGGGACCATTGATTGCATGACTGTAAGTGCGACGTGACTGTTCAACAATCTTACCTGCTCGGCGAATCTCACCAAGGCCACTCTTAGTTGTATTTGCTTCGCCACTCAAGATCCCATCAATAATATGATCATACACCACCCAAGCAAGCTCGGCATCGAAGTCTAAAACAGGCTCAAGATTTTGCTCCAGCCATCTAGCCAACGTATGACGTAGCTCTCGAATAGCGGCATTTGGAAGGCGGGCAAGCCTTTTAAGAAATACTCGTTTCAACCGAGGAGAAACATCATCTGGAATGTCATTGACCATAGAACTCCAGAACGCACTTGGGTACTCACCACGTTTACCTTCAAGTACTAGCGCAGAAAGCGCCTTCCTAGGATTGGCCTTCACCAAACCTGCAAAAGGTCGCTTATCAGTGAAGCTACCAAACTCGCGCTTATGGTCTTCTTTAGCCTTGGAGATCACTTCATTAATAGGAACTTCCATAAGCTTATCAGGAGTTTCGTCAGTGCCCACCCAGCCGACATGCGAACCATGTATGGTAACAGTAGAAATCGCCCATCCATCGCACCATCCGGAAATTCCGCCAACCATTGATTTAAGCCGCTCGCTTAGATCATCCGTAAGATTACAACCCTGAATTTCGAGATACCGCGCATATTTCGCTGAAATCCTATCTCTGATTTCATGAAATTCTTCACCAGACCAGTGAGACTGCTGATCGGGCCCTGAGAAAATCCGCTCTGCAATGCCTCTCTGACTTTCTTGTGAAAATTCGGCCCACCGATCACTTAGCAAGTAAAGTAACTCACGGACCACCTCAGCATCCCAAAATGCCTCCTGGCTAAAGCCCAAAACCTCTTTTGCCACATAGTCTGCATCAAAGACGTTACTCTTATTAAATGCGTACAACTTTAACTTCCGAAAGAAAAAGTGCTCACCCATTGACCAGGTAGTAGCGTGTGCTCTTGCAGTCTCGGGCCAGATAGCGGCCATTCGGTCAAAAAGCTGAACGAACCAAGTCATGGCCTCTGCTGTGCTTGTGACGCGCTCCCGCCCGCCGACATCACGCCCAGGATAACAGGTAGGTGTATCGAAAAAATCAACTTCTATATCTTCCAACAGACTGGAAACAACAGCCAACTGCTCTTCCAAAATGCTAAGCACCTGACCCAATCGACAATCTGGGACCTCAATATCTTCGTTATGCCGCTCAAGAAATGCGACTTCAAACCGTCCTAATTGCTCAAAGCCAATTTCATCCCAAGAGGAGGATGGAGGCATCGATTTACCTAAGCCAAACGGGAGATCAATTTTTAATCTTGGCGTCGCTACCCTTCGAAAATCGCGAAGGGCACTGGGGGTCCAACCTTCTTCATTAATAAAGCTTTTAAACTCAAACCACTCGCTATTCCATCGCCGATTTCGAGGATCTTGATGATGCTCAACAATTAGCCGCCATATCTGACGAGCACGTCCAGCGAGGTCCTTCGAATGCGTCATGTGCCACTGAATCTGCTGAAGCAATCTAGGGTGCAATCCGTTCTGGCGCGCTGCCCACCAAGCTAAAACAGGACTATTGATAGACTTACAAATCCAAGATATTAGGTGGCCGAGCCGTGTAGGCGTGCTCTCCAAGCCCTCCACCTGCCGCCCGCCCAAACTATGGGAGTCAGCTGGATTATCATCTTCTTCACGCCACACAAGAAGATTGTCATTTCTCACCCCTTGCCTTCGCTCACTCTCAGATATATCTGCTAGATCATCATCAAGCCCGTAATGAGCGATTGGATTGAAGTTCTTTCCCTCTCTACCATAACCGCTACTTTCTTCACCTGAGCGGACATTAGCATCCATCACGCATATCCATTCAGGATGTGGAACCGGCTCAGCTTCTGAGAATGCTCTCGCTCCCTGCACTGAGCGTAGGACATGAGCAACTTGACCTCGCTCATGAGGAGTTAGGTCCTTTGGGTCCTTCTGACTCATTGCAATAGTGGATAAACGCCACTTGCGAGGATTATCGGAACGCTCTGCCCAAGCCTCCATACTCTTCCATAAATCTGAGTGTTCAGAATAGGCGATACCTGTAACCCCCCGATCACGCCATTTAACCTCAACTTCTTCAGTTGCTCCCCGATCAAATGCGTAAAGCTTGGAGCGATCGTATTGACCATCATGATTTAGCCCCTGAAGAAGATACTTCACCGGAGGATCTTCAGCCTGGTAACCAACCAAAACGACTGTATAACGTTCAAGGAGATGCCTGATGAAGCTCGTGGCCCATCCTTCGGAGAGATACGCACGTCCGAAATCCGCACTACTCAAAACGTAGGGATGACTTTCCGCGCCTGCATCCACTAGCCGCCCGTGCAAATATGTGATGCCCTCTATATTTAGACCAAAACTCAAGTCAGGAAAAGCAGGAGGAACATAAAGTTTCAACACTCCATCACCAGGCAACTCAAACAACCGATCAAAATTTGTCGTTACAACTTGAGGAACCCCACCCCGACTAGAAGAGATCCGCTTAATCAGACCATGTTCGCGCCCACAATTATTTACCCCCTGAAATGCCCCCAATCGCTCTGTGACCAGCGCATTGACTTCATCTTTTCCATATTCCAAATGGAGCAGGTTGAAAATTTGATCTAGCGGCACATTCGAAGGCGATTGACCATTCAGCCACGGCAGAAAAGCCACCATGATTTCAGAGTCGACTGGCGGATCAAAGAATTCGATAACGTGCTTGGTCAATCCAATAAAGGTGGGCATTCCAGACGGAAGCGAAACTCCCGCACCACATAAGAACACCACTCGACCAGCATCGCAGCGCTCTAGTAGAACATCTGGTATCGAAGGACCATCGGGATAAAATTTCATGAGTTTAACTCTTCACTAAATGGAATATTTTTTATCGCTAAAAGTAGTATAGCTAATAGATTACACATATAGCTATCCTTCGGTCAAAGCCAATAACATCTTCTCACGCAGCCATTAGCTTGCTGTTTTACTCCCGTTTCGTACACGGTAAAAGACCTTGGGGTATAACGCGGGGTGTCAAACGGGGCTGGATAGATTTCAAGCGGAGCTGCACTGCTCAACTGGACAGCTGCCCTGCAAGACAATGTGATAAGTAGGTCGGTGTTGGAGCCGATCAAAAGGGTGGCCATCACGCTCGGCAAAGCGACCGCTCGTAACAAGTGTCTCTCGGCCCAAAACAGGTCATGGACATACTATTAGCGACTTCGTAAGCTATGTGAGGTCCATGTCGTGTTTTTTCTCCATACTCGTGGCACGCTTCCAGCGCTCAAGCCGCCTGAGGTTTTGCATGAGGGCGCGAAACAGAGGTGCCGCAAGTAGTCACCAGATGTCTCGCCTACTTATTGTTGAGTATCAGCAGGAGGTATGTATGCCTAGAGCCGGAGAACATCGCCGGATTGAGCCCAGTCAAAAAGCGAGCATTTGCAGTGGCGGCTGCTTTGGAAGTCATAGAGGCAAAGGCCGGTAGCGCCGAAGGTGCAACGCTCTCGCACGAGTTCGCGCAGCTTTCAACTTATGCTGACCAGATTCAAGCTGCATTGCGAGGCCAGTATGCGACAGTGCCGCACTCACCTGCGGCACACCTAATCCACGGCACGGCTGGGATAGAAAGCACCCCGATTGGGGTGCTTCGCTAACTACACTGAGAAGACCCCTCCAATATCCCCATCATCGAGCTCAAGCTGCTCCCGACGATAGGTAATCGATTGAGGCTTGCCCGCACCATCCACCCAGTCGCACTTCACAACAAGTCCATCACCATCCGTTTGATAGTCTGAAATGTCGCCGATAGTCATCAGCGGACCGCCCGACTTAAGCCGCACAGTCATACCAATTGCATATGCGCTCATAAAACTACTCCGTGTTGTAGAAGCACTAATCATTGGGGCGCATGATAGCTATTCAATAGCCCGACGAATTTTATTCGAGCAGCACATCTATCAGCCTTTGTTCTGCCAGGCAGAGCATCGCCAGAGATTGCAAGTCGTCAGCCATCGGGCCGAACGCGGAAAGCTCCACTAACCCTGACGCTTCACGCATGGCCATGAACACCAATGCAGCACGCTGACAGCTCTCCGCCACCCAGTTGGTCTGCAATCCTGTGCAGCGTACGAAAGGCGTCGCACCAGTTCTCTCGATGGAACTTTGATCGCCATCCTGTGCGTCTCAACGTGTCCGTGCAGGATGGAAACAATCAGGCCATGGGGTAGCCCTGTATTGGTCCAGGAGCACCTGACCGATCTGTTCAGGCGATACGGGCTTCCTTTGCAAATCAACGCAGACAACGGCGCGCCCTGGGGCGCACCACGAAATCCGGGCGAACTGACACCGCTAGGGATCTGGATCGTGCGGCTAGGCATACGCCTGACGTTCAGCCGGCCAGGACACCCGCAAACCAACGGCAAGGACGAGCGCTTCCATCGTACGCTCAAGGCTGAGGTGCTCAAGGGTCGTACTTTCCGTGATCTGCGAGAAGCCCAGGAAGCGTTTGATCTCTGGCGTGGTGTCTACAACTACAAGCGTCCTCATCAGCAGTTGGGTTACCAATTGCCAATCGATCGCTATCAGATGAGCAAACGACCATTTCCCAGCCGGCTGCAGGACTTTGATACGGCCCCGATGACATCCTGATCAAGCCCTACTGCAGCCAGTTCCGCTACAAGAAGCGCTCATTCCGAATAGCCAAGGCGCTAGGAGGACATATCGTGGCCCTGCGTCAGAGCGAGCAAGGACCTGATCACTTCGACGTCTACTTCTGTCGCCACAAGCTGAGAACCATCGATTTCAACAACCCGGATGGCAGACGATAATGTGTCAACCATGTCTCCGTACGTGTGTCCACCATGTGTCCGGTCCATACAGGGGGCAAAAAGTGGGGTAAATTTCTATCAGCGCCAAAATTCGAAGGCATAAAAAAATCCAGTCACCGCTAAGTGACTGGATTCTTTGGAGTATTTTGGTCGGGACGGAGTGATTCGAACACTCGACCCCTTGCACCCCATGCAAGTGCGCTACCGGGCTGCGCTACGCCCCGACATCATTCTCGATACCGCTGAGAACGTTGAAGAATTTAACCTAACCTTTTGAATAATGGAAGCTTTTTTTCAAAAATTTCCACTCGTCGCCAACCAGGTCACTTCTTCAGCACCACCAACACATCCTCCAACTCCGCAATCATCTGCCGAATCAGCTGCTTGTACTGGCTGGACTCATCCTTGACCTCATCACTGGAGAGCCGCAACCGCGCCCCGCCAATGGTAAAGCCCTGGTCATACAGCAAAGCGCGGATCTGGCGGATCATCAGCACGTCCTGGCGCTGATAATACCGCCGGTTGCCACGGCGCTTCACCGGGTTGAGCTGCGGAAATTCCTGCTCCCAGTAGCGCAGCACGTGCGGTTTTACCGCACAGAGCTCGCTGACTTCACCGATGGTGAAGTAGCGTTTGCCCGGGATGGGGGGCAGCTCGTCGTTATGGCTTGGTTCCAGCATAGGCCTCTACCCGGGCTTTCAGCTTCTGCCCTGGACGAAAGGTGACGACGCGGCGCGCAGTGATCGGGATCTCTTCCCCTGTTTTAGGGTTGCGGCCCGGCCGCTGGCGTTTGTCGCGAAGGTCGAAGTTGCCGAAACCGGACAACTTCACCTGCTCGTTGTCTTCAAGCGCGTGCCGAATTTCTTCGAAAAACAGCTCGACCAGCTCCTTGGCCTCACGCTTGTTAAGCCCCAGCTCCTCGTACAGCCTTTCGGCCATCTCAGCTTTCGTCAGAGCACCCATGCCGTTATTTCCTTAACGTGGTGTTCAACCTTTGTTCAAGCGAGGTGAGGATAGTCTGCAGGGTTTCATTCACCTCATCGTCGTTAAGAGTGCGCGATGGATGTTGCCAGGTCAAGCCGACGGCCAGGCTTTTTCTATCAGGATCAATGCCTTTACCCTGGTAGACGTCAAACAGCCTGAGGTCTGTGAGCCATTCGCCTGCATTGTCACGAATTACTTCAAGCACGGCGCTCGAAGCGACATCACGACCTGCGATCAAGGCCAGGTCACGGCGGGTTTCCGGGAACTTGGACAGCTCGCTGAACTTCGGCAGACGGCCTTCGACTACATCACCAAGCACCAGCTCGAAGACGAATACCGGACGGTCCAGGCCGAGGGTCTTGGCCAGCTCCGGGTGGATGGCGCCGAGGTAGCCGACTTCCTTGCCGTCGCGCTCGATGCGGGCGGTCTGGCCTGGGTGCAGGGCTGGGTGCTTGCCGGCGACGAAGCTGAAGTCGCTCAGGGCACCGGAGTAGCCCAGCAGGGCTTCCACGTCGGCTTTGACATCGAAGAAGTCGATGCCGTCGCGACCGTTTGCCCAGCCTTCTGGCTGGCGGCTGCCGGTGACGACGCCGGCGATCATTGGCTGCTGCTTGAGGTCACCGAGCTGGCCGACGAAGCGCAGGCCGCTTTCGAACAGGCGCACGCGGTCTTGCTGGCGGTTGAGGTTGTGCTGCATCGCCCTGACCAGGCCCGGCCACAGCGAGGCGCGCATGGCGGCCATGTCGCTGGAGATGGGGTTGGCCAGCAGCAGCGGCTCGACGCCTGGGGTGAACAGCTCGAACAGTTTCGGGTCGATGAAGCTGTAGGTGATGGCTTCCTGGTAGCCGCGGGCGACCAGCAGCCGGCGCAGGTTCGGCAGTTCGCCGCGGGTTTCCGGGCGGGCTTGCGGGGCCAGGCGGGCCTGCGGGTAGCGCACCGGCAGGTTGTTGTAGCCGTACAGGCGGGCCAGCTCTTCGATCAGGTCGACTTCCAGGCTGACGTCGAAACGATGGCTTGGGACGGTGACCGTCCACTCCCCTGCCCCGTTTGCGCTGGTCTTCAGCTCCAGGGCGTTGAGCAATTGCTCGACCTGGGCGGCGTCCATCTGCATGCCGAGCATCTGGGTGATGCGTTCGGCGCGCAGGGTGATCGGCGCGATGTTCGGCAGGTGCTGCTCGCTCACGGTCTCGATTACGGGGCCTGCTTCGCCGCCGACGATCTCGAGGATCAGGGCGGTGGCGCGCTCCATGGCTTCACGGGCCAGTTGCGAATCCACGCCGCGCTCGTAACGGTGCGAGGCGTCGGTGTGCAGGCCGTAGGAACGGGCCTTGCCAGCAACGGAGATCGGCTCGAAGAAGGCGCTTTCGAGGAACAGGTCGCGGGTCTTCTCGGTGTTGACGCCGCTGTGCTCGCCACCCATCACGCCGGCAATGGCCAGGGCGCGGGTGTGGTCGGCGATCACCAGGGTGTCGGCGCGCAGGGCGACTTCCTGGCCGTCCAGCAGGACGAGCTTCTCGCCCTCCTCGGCCATGCGTACGCGGATGCCGCCGTTGATTTCGGCGAGGTCGAAGGCGTGCATCGGCTGGCCGAGTTCGAGCATCACGTAGTTGGTGATGTCGACGGCGGCGTCGATGCTGCGCACGTCGCTGCGGCGCAGGCGCTCGACCATCCACAGCGGGGTCGGCTTGCTCAGGTCGACGTTGCGGATCACGCGGCCCAGGTAGCGTGGGCAGGCGACCGGGGCGCTGACTTCGACCGGGCGCACTTCGTCGTGGGCGGCCGGTACGGCCGGCACCACCGGGCGGGTGACCGGTACGTCGTACAGGGCGCTGACGTCACGAGCCAGACCGGCCAGGGACAGGCAGTCGCCACGGTTCGGGGTCAGGCCGATCTCGATGCTGGCGTCGTCCAGGTTCAGGTACTGACGGATGTCCTGGCCCACCGGGGCGTCGGCGGCCAGTTCCAGCAGGCCGTCGTTCTCTTCGGTGATCTGCAGTTCAGCCGCCGAGCAGAGCATGCCGAACGACTCGACGCCGCGCAGCTTGGCCTTCTTGATCTTGAAGTCGCCCGGCAGTTCGGCGCCGATCATGGCGAACGGGATCTTGATGCCTGGGCGGGCATTGGGGGCGCCGCAGACCACCTGGAAGGTCTCTGCGCCGTTGCTCACCTGGCACACGCGCAGCTTGTCGGCGTCCGGGTGTTGTTCGGTGGTGAGGATCTCGCCCACCACGATGCCGCTGAACTGGCCGGCAGCGGGGGTCACGCTGTCGACTTCGAGGCCGGCCATGGACAGGCGGGCGACCAGTTCGTCACGGGAGACTTGCGGGTTTACCCAACCGCGCAGCCACTGTTCACTGAATTTCATGCTGTTCTCCTGAAAGTTGCGTCGATTGGGCCTAGCGGAATTGAGCCAAGAACCGCAGGTCGTTGTCGAAGAACAGACGCAAATCGTTGACGCCATAGCGCAGCATGGCCAGGCGCTCGGCGCCCATGCCGAAGGCGAAGCCCTGGAACTCTTCCGGGTCGATGCCGGACATGCGCAGCACGTTCGGGTGGACCATGCCGCAGCCCATCACTTCCAGCCAGCCGGTCTGCTTGCACACGCGGCAGCCTTTGCCGGAACACATCACGCACTGGATGTCGACTTCGGCGGAAGGCTCGGTGAAGGGGAAGAACGACGGGCGGAAGCGCACGGCCAGTTCTTTCTCGAAGAACACCCGCAGGAACTCTTCGATGGTGCCCTTGAGGTCGGCGAAGTTGATGCCGCGGTCGATCAGCAGGCCTTCGACCTGGTGGAACATCGGCGAGTGGGTGATATCCGAGTCGCAACGGTACACACGGCCTGGGCAGACGATGCGGATCGGCGGCTGGGTGCTTTCCATGGTGCGCACCTGGACCGGCGAGGTGTGGGTGCGCAGCAGCATGTTGGCGTTGAAATAGAAGGTGTCGTGCATCGCCCGGGCCGGGTGGTGGCCGGGGATGTTGAGCGCTTCGAAGTTGTGGTAGTCGTCTTCGACCTCGGGGCCTTCGGCGATGCCGTAGCCGATGTGGGTGAAGAACTGCTCGATGCGCTCGAGGGTACGGGTGATCGGGTGCAGCCCACCGGTGGTCTGGCCACGGCCTGGCAGGGTGACGTCGATGCATTCGGCGGCCAGGCGAGCGTTGAGCTCAGCCTCTTCAAAACCGGCCTTGCGTGCGTTGAGCACGTCGGTGACGCGTTCCTTGGCGTCGTTGATCAGCGCGCCAACCTTGGGGCGCTCTTCGGCTGGCAGGTTGCCCAGGGTCTTCATCACCTGGGTCAGCTCGCCTTTCTTGCCGAGGAATTGGACCCGGATCTGTTCCAGGGTAGTGATGTCTTCAGCGCGTTCCACGGCCTCGAGGGCTTGGGCGACCAGCGCGTCCAGGTTTTCCATGTACAGACTCCAGATACGAAAATAGGGGAAGAGCTTTTGAAGGCTCTTCCCCTATCCGATGACGTTTTACACCCGACGGCGCAGGCGCCGCCGGATGATTGTCGTGGGTACTTAAGCCAGTACGGCTTTAGCCTTCTCGACAATCGCAGCAAACGCCGCTTTTTCGTTCACTGCCAGATCGGCCAGAACCTTACGGTCGATTTCGATCGACGCCTTTTTCAGGCCAGCAATCAGACGGCTGTACGACAGACCGTTGGTGCGGGCACCGGCGTTGATACGAGCGATCCACAGTGCGCGGAACTGACGCTTCTTCTGGCGACGGTCGCGGTAGGCGTATTGGCCTGCCTTGATGACCGCTTGCTTGGCAACACGGAATACGCGCGAACGTGCACCGTAGTAACCTTTAGCCAGTTTCAGAATTTTTTTGTGACGCTTACGAGCGATAACGCCGCGCTTAACACGAGCCATGAGTAACTTCCTCTATCTTAACCAGAATTAACGAACGCGCAGCATGCGCTCGACTTTTGCCACGTCAGACGGGTGCAGCAGGCTGGCACCGCGCAGTTGACGCTTACGCTTGGTCGACATTTTGGTCAGGATGTGGCTCTTGAAAGCGTGCTTGTGCTTGAAGCCGGAAGCCGTCTTCAGGAAGCGCTTCGCAGCACCGCTCTTGGTTTTCATTTTTGGCATGTTGGAACTCCGCATTCGAATAAAAATTACACAATAATCATCAGGCCTGCCGTGCCCGGGAGATTACTTCTTCTTTTTGGGGGCGATGACCATCATAAGCTGGCGTCCTTCCATCTTCGGATGCTGCTCAACGGTGCCGTATTCCACGAGGTCAGCTTCGACCCGCTTCAACAGCTCCATGCCCAGCTCCTGGTGGGCCATCTCACGGCCGCGGAATCTCAGAGAGATCTTGGCCTTGTCCCCATCGCTAAGGAAACGTACCAGGTTGCGTAGTTTTACCTGGTAATCCCCTTCTTCCGTCCCTGGACGAAACTTGATTTCTTTGATCTGGATCTGCTTCTGGTTCTTCTTGGCTTCGTTGGCCTGCTTCTTCTTCTCGAAGAGGTGCTTGCCGTAGTCCATCACCTTGCAGACGGGCGGTACCGCGTCTGCAGAGATTTCCACCAGATCCAGCTTCGCTTCATCAGCGATACGCAGCGCTTCATCAATCGAGACGATGCCAATCTGCTCGCCGTCAGCACCAATTAACCGAACCTCGCGTGCCGAGATATTCTCGTTGATCGGGGCTTTCGGTGCAGTTCGTTTATCGTTTCTCATTTCACGCTTAATAGTCATTACTCCGATTCTTGGCGACCACGCCGGGAAACCGCTTGCGACAGCAGCTCAGCGAACTGCGCGACGGGCATCGAGCCCAGGTCTGCGCCTTCGCGGGTGCGCACAGCGACGGTTTGCGTTTCGACTTCGCGATCCCCTATAACCAAAAGATAAGGGACCCGCAGCAACGTATGCTCGCGGATTTTAAAGCCGATCTTCTCATTTCTCAAGTCCGACTTGGCACGGAATCCGCTACCGTTCAGGTCTTTTTCCACCTCGAGGGCGAAATCGGCCTGCTTGTCGGTGATGTTCATGATCACCGCCTGGGTCGGCGCGAGCCAGGCCGGGAACACGCCGGCGTAGTGCTCGATCAGCATGCCGATGAAGCGCTCGAACGAACCGAGGATGGCGCGGTGCAGCATCACCGGGCGCACGCGGCTGTTGTCTTCGGCGATGTAGCTGGCGTCCAGGCGCTCAGGCAGGTTCGGGTCGTACTGCAGGGTGCCGCACTGCCAGTTACGGCCGAGGCAGTCGCGCAGGGTGAACTCGATCTTCGGACCGTAGAACGCGCCCTCGCCCGGTTGGTATTCCCACTCCAGGCCCGACTCGTTCAGGGCGTCGGCCAGGGCGCCTTCGGCGCGGTCCCACAGCTCTTCGGAGCCCACGCGCTTGGCGGGGCGGGTCGAGAGCTTCATGGCGACGTCGGTGAAACCGAAGTCCTTGTACACATCCAGGGTCAGCTTGATGAAGTCGGCGGCTTCTTTCTTCACCTGTTCTTCGGTGCAGAAGATGTGCGCGTCGTCCTGCACGAAGCCACGCACGCGCATGATGCCGTGCAGGGCGCCGGATGGCTCGTTGCGGTGGCAGGCACCGAACTCGGCCAGGCGCAGCGGCAGGTCGCGGTACGACTTGAGGCCCTGGTTGAACACCTGCACGTGGCACGGGCAGTTCATCGGTTTTACCGCGTAGTCGCGGTTTTCCGACGAAGTGGTGAACATGTTCTCGGCGTAGTTGGACCAGTGGCCGGAACGCTCCCAGAGGATGCGGTCGACGACCTGCGGGGTCTTGATTTCCTGGTAGCCGTTTTCACGCTGGACCTGGCGCATGTACTGCTCGAGCACCTGGTACACGGTCCAGCCGTTGGCGTGCCAGAACACCATGCCCGGCGCTTCTTCCTGCAGGTGGAACAGGTCGAGTTGCTTGCCGATCTTGCGGTGGTCGCGTTTTTCGGCTTCTTCGATGCGCTGGATGTAGGCGGCCAGCTGCTTCTTGTCGGCCCAGGCGGTGCCGTACACACGCTGCAGCTGCTCGTTCTTGGCATCGCCGCGCCAGTAGGCGCCGCTCAGCTTGGTCAGCTTGAACGCTTTGAGGAAACGCGTGTTCGGCACGTGCGGGCCACGGCACATGTCGACGTATTCTTCGTGGTAGTACAGGCCCATGGCCTGTTCATCCGGCATGTCCTCGACCAGGCGCAGCTTGTAGTCTTCGCCACGCTGGGTGAACACGTCGATGACTTCGGCGCGCGGGGTCATCTTCTTGACGACGTCGTAGTCCGTGTCGATCAGCTGCTGCATGCGCTTTTCGATGGCGGCGAGGTCGTCCGGGGTGAAGGGACGCTCGTAGGCGATGTCGTAATAGAAGCCTTCGTCGATCACCGGGCCGATCACCATGCGGGCGGTCGGGTACAGCTGCTTCACCGCGTGGCCGATCAGGTGGGCGCACGAGTGACGGATGATCTCCAGTCCCTCTTCATCTTTAGGGGTGATGATCTGCAGGGTGGCGTCGTGGTCGATCTTGTCGCAGGCATCGACGAGCTTGCCGTCGACCTTGCCGGCCAGGGTGGCCTTGGCCAGGCCCGCGCCAATCGAGGCGGCGACTTCGGCTACGGATACCGGCTGGTCGAACGTGCGTTGACTGCCATCGGGAAGAGTAATAACGGGCATGGCGCCTCCTCTCCTAGTGGTGACCCCTACCAAAGGTCACGTGGGTTGGGATGAGCCAGTACAAGATCCGCCCTGCCTTTCCCGCGGGAAAGCCTGCCTCACAGTGGCAGAGACCTTTCGGCCTGCCAGGGACGAACCAGAGTGACTGGAAGGTAAAAGTTGCAGGCCGCCAGTGGCGAGCCGCAAGCCGAGCATGCTAGCACGCGGGTTGCACCCGGTCGCAGAAATATTTGGAAATTACGCCGCCGGGGTGAACTTGTGCAGAAAATTTCCTATCAGACCTTCTGAAGCAACCTACTCTTGATGAGACCTTTACCCAAGGAGTGTTCGGTTATGCGACTTCAGTCCCTTCTGGCTGCCTGCGCCGCAAGCGCCCTGCTGCTGCCGCTGGCTGCCAACGCAGGCAATTTTCCCGCCGGCAAGGAGGCGCCCTACATGGCTCAATGCCAACAGGTGGCAAGCGGCCAGGGCGTGGACGCGGCGACGGCGAAGAAGCACTGCGAATGTGGCGCCAAAGTGATCAAGGAGAAATTCACCGACAAGGAAATCAATGACCTCACCACCGCGGAGGATGGCGTTGACGCCAATCTGATGCAGAAGGCCCAGCAGGCAGTACGGGCCACCTGCACCGCAAAATAGGCAGGGTTGACTGGCCATTGCACGCATCTTTTGCGCTGGATCAACATCCTGCGAAGGTAAAAGGCGCTAGATACGCAGAAATGGACTATAGTGTCGTCGGTGCTACTGAAGCTACGGCGACATTGCACCCCGATAAAAAATCATGTTTCTGGAGATTCACCCCATGTCCAATCGCCAAACCGGCACCGTCAAGTGGTTCAACGATGAGAAAGGCTTCGGCTTCATCACTCCTCAAGGCGGCGGCGACGACCTGTTCGTACACTTCAAGGCCATCGAAACCGACGGTTTCAAAAGCCTGAAAGAAGGCCAAACTGTTTCCTTCGTAGCCGAAAAAGGCCAGAAGGGCATGCAGGCCGCGCAGGTTCGTCCGGAGTAATTTTCGGATAGCTGCAAAAAAAACCCGCCACTTGTGGCGGGTTTTTTATTGGCTGCCAGAATCACGCAGCACCTTTGTAGGAGCGGCCTCGTGCCGCGAAAGGGCCGCAACGCGGCCCCGGCGATCTGTGTTGTGGCGAAGAACCTGGGGCCGCTTTGCGGCCCTTTCGCGGCGCAAGGCCGCTCCTACAGGGGGCGGCAGCGCCGGGGGATCAACCGCAGTTGACCCGGGTAACCACACCCTTGTCGTCGACATTCAGGTTCAGCCGCTCGGAACGGTATTCCAGGGTGATCATGTCGTGGGGCTTGAGGATGCGCGCCATCTGCGAGCCACTGGCCTTGCGCGCCTGCTCCAGCAGCTCTGGCGAGGCCAGCTTGCCGATGGTGAAGTCGGCGCCACTGGCTTCGCAGCGGCCGTCATTGCCGGCCGGGGTGGCCTGGGCACTGCTGCCGCCCGAGGAGCCACCGGTGCTGCAACCTGCCAGAACGGAAGCCACCAGCAAGGTCGCCAGGGAAGCGCGGGTACGGAACATGAATCCTCCTAAATAAATCCGGGAACTGCCTGATGCGACAATTCCTCCAGGCATTTGTTGCACAACCGCACGATTCTGCCTGACTCGGCCACTTGACGCGAAAGGCAATCGTGACCGGATTTTGCACCGAACCGTCGGTTCGGCCAACCGCGCTCCTTATGCTTAAGTCGCAGGTCCCGTCACGCAAAGGCATGATTTACTGCAAGAAGCGGAGCGCGAAACGCCTCCCCTTCGAACGCCAGGACGCGGTATTCGACCTATCACCAGGCCCCAGCGAGAACCGCCCCATGAGCAGCCACAGCATCGACGCCGATATCAAGGTCAAGTGGGACGAGGGCCAGAGCGCCTACAGCCCGAGCACACCCGAAGAACTGATGCTGATCGCCGTCGACCTGCTGGTGCGCGACCGCGGTGGTGACGCGGCGCGCAGCTTCATCGAGCAGCTGCTCGAGCGCCACGCGCCGCAGGGGGCTATTTCAATCGAGCCAGGCGGGCGCTGAGCAGGTCGAAGAAGCCCTGGGCGTTGCCCTCCTTGATCCACGTCACGTTGGCCGGTTGCTTGAGCACGCCATACCAGTCGGCGACGGTCTGGCCGAAGGTCGGGCCTTCGCGGCTGTCGACCACCATGTGCACCTGCCGGCCTTCGAACAGATCAGGCTTGAGCAGGTAGGCAATGACGCTGGCGTCGTGCACCGGGCCGCCGGGCATGCCGTAGTTGTCCATGTCGAACTTGATGTAGGCGTTGAGGATGTCCACCACCAGCTTGCTGGCGTTGTTGTTCACTGCCGCCAGCTGCTTGAGGCGGGCGTCGCTGGTGAGCACCTTGTGGGTGACGTCCAGCGGCAGGTAGGTCAGCTTGACGCCGCTGGCCAGCACCACCTCGGCGGCGTGGGGGTCGGCGAACAGGTTGAATTCGGCAGCCGGGGTGATGTTGCCGCCGTTGAAGTGGGCACCGCCCATCACCACCACTTCCTTGATGCCGTTGACGATCTCGGGCTTCTGGATCAGCGCCAGGGCCAGGTTGGTCTGCGGGCCGAGCATGGCGATGGTGATGCTGTGGGGTTCGGCGCTGCCCAGGGTGTCGATCAGGTACTGCACGGCGTTGCCGTTGGCCAGGGGCTTTTTCGGTTCGTGGACCTTGACGCCGGTCAGGCCTTCCTCGCCGTGGACGTTGGCGGCGTAGATCGGCGTGCGTACCATCGGCCGCCCTGCCCCGGCGTACACCGGGATTTCTTCGCGGCCGGCCCATTCACGGGCCAGGCGGGCGTTGCGCGAGGTCTTTTCCAGGCGCACGTTGCCGGCCACGGTGGTGATGGCGCGGATTTTCAGTTCCTCGGGCGAGGCCATGGCCAGCAGCAGGGCCACCACGTCGTCGGCGCCGGGGTCAGTGTCGATGATCAGGTCGCGGGGCGCGGCCATGACGGCGGTGGCGGCTAGCGCGGACATGAGGACGGCTCCTTGGAGCAGGGATTTGAGGGACATTCAGCACTCCTTGTTGCTAGGGGATGGATTCAACAGGGGCCGCTTTGCGGCCCTTTCGCGGCACAAGGCCGCTCCTACACGAACCGGGTTGCCCCTCTGTAGGAGCGGCCTTGCGCCGCGATCGAGGGCAAAGCCCTCGCATTCGGTCTAAAAGGTAACGCCAGCCACCAGGGCAATATTGCTATAGGGCTTGCACTCCCCCGTACGCACCACGGCCCGAGCCTGGCGACACAGGGTCTTGAAATCGGCATGGCTGAGCACCTGACGCTGGCCCAGCTCGCCGCCGGCATGCAGCCGCTCGACCTCGGCCAACCCCGGCGGCAAAGCCTGGAACACCTCTTCGGCCAGCACATGGCGCTCGACCTGCATCTCGCTCAGCACCACACGCAGCACACTGACAAAGTCCGGGATGCCCGGGGTCAGCGCCAGGTCGATCAGTTCCACGCCCGGCGGCACCGGCAAACCAGCGTCACCGATCACCAGGATGTCGCCGTGGCCCAGCCCGGCGATGGTGCGCGACAGGGCGATGTTCAACAGTGGCGTCTTCTTCATGGCGTCAGCTCCCGCAGGTAAGGAATCGACGGCTGGGCACCGGCGCGGGTGACGGACAACGCAGCCGCGCGTTGGCCGACGATGATCGCCTGCTCTTCCGGCAGCCCCCGGGCCAGGCCCGCGGCGAACCCGCCGACAAAGGTGTCGCCGGCCGCCGTGGTGTCCACCGCTTCGACCTCCGGCGCCGGAAAGTGGCGACCATCGCCATCATCGACCAGCAGCGCGCCCTGGGCACCGAGGGTGACGATCACCTTGCCCGCACCCATCCTGCGCAGGCGCCGGCCAGCCCGGCGCGCGCTGTCCAGATCGTTGACCGGCAGGCCAGCCAGGGCCTCGGCCTCGCTCTCGTTGGGGATCAGGTAATCGATGTGGGCAAACCATTCCACCGGCAGCGGCCCGCTGGCCGGCGCCGGGTTGAGGATCACCTTCTTGCCCAGCTCGCGGCCACGGGCCAGGGTCCAGGCCACGGTGGCCGTCGGCACCTCCAACTGGCAGATGATCACCTCGGCCTGCTGCAGCAGGCTGTCGAACCGGCGCACCGACTCAGGCCCGAGCAGGCCATTGCCGCCCGGGATGATGACAATGGCGTTCTGGCTGGCGGCATCCACCACGATCAGCGCCACGCCACTGGAGACGCCACTGCACACACCAACGCCCTGGCAGTCGATGCCCTCCACTTCCAGGGCTCGACGCAGCTGCTGGCCATAGGCATCGTCACCGACGTTACCGACCATCGCCACGCTGGCCCCCAGACGCGCCGCGGCCACGGCCTGGTTGGCACCCTTGCCGCCAGGCACGGTGAAGAAACTTTCGCCGGCCAGGGTCTCGCCGCCCCGGGGCAGGCGCTGGGCGCGGGCCACCAGGTCCATGTTCAGGCTGCCGACCACAACCACCTTGGCATTCATGGGTATTCCTTAACGGTAATCGTTGAACAGGTCCGGGCGCGGCCCGGTGGATTCACGCAAGACGATGCGCGGAGCGACGATGCGCTGCTCGGCGGCGCCGTCGCGCCGCGGCGTGACGATGCGCGACAGCAACAGGCTGGCGGCGCTCTCGCCCAGCTCGCGGATCGACTGGCCGACGGTGGTCAGCGACGGGTACACGTAGCGGCTCAGCTCGATGTCGTCGAAGCCGATCACCGACAGCTCGCCGGGCACGTCGATATTGCGTTCGGCGGCGGCGCGCAACACGCCGAAGCCGATCATGTCGTTGCCGGCGAAGATCGCCGTGGGCCGCTCGCCATCGAGCAGGCGCGCCGCGGCGGCATGCCCGCCGGGGCTGGTGAAGTCGCTGTGCAGCACATGGCCTGGGGCGATGCGCACATCGGCCTCGGCCATCGCCCGGCGGAAACCGGCCAGGCGCAGCTGGCTGACACCGGTGTCCACCGGGCCGCCGATGGTGGCGATCTCGCGGTGGCCCAGCTCCAGCAGGTGGCGGGTGGCCAGGTAGGCGCCCTGCTCGTGGTCGATGCGCACCAGGTCGGCCTCGACGCCGTCCAGGGCGCGGTCGACGATGACCATCGGCGTGCGCACGCCGCCGAGGCTGTCGAGCAGGTCCTGGTCCTCGCCCACCGAGGCGACGATCAGCCCGTCGATGCGCTTTTCCAGCAGCACGCGCAGGTAGCTGCGCTGCTTCTGCGGGTTGTCGTCGGAGTTGCACAGGATCACGCAGTAGCCGTTGCGCTCGCAGGCATCCTCGATACCCCGGGCCAGCTCTGCGAAGTACGGGTTGACGCTGTTGGGCACCAGCAGGCCGATGGTGGCGGTGCTGCGCGCCTTGAGCGAGCGCGCCACGGCGCTGGGCACGTAGTCGAGCTCGGCGATCGCCGCCTCGACCTTCAGGCGCACGTGCTCGCTGACCGGGCGGGTCTTGTTCAGTACATGGGACACGGTGGTGTAGGAAATCCCCGCCAGTGCCGCGACGTCTTTGATGGTTGCCATGGTTTCAGTTCCGCCGGTTCGCGCGCCGGCTGCGGTAAGTGTCGAGTACCACGGCGATGACGATCACCGCCCCGGTGATGATGCGTTTGGTCGGCTCCGAGGCGCCGATCTGGGCCAGGCCAGCGGCCAGCACCGAAATGATCAGCACGCCGAAGAAGGTGCTGATGACCGAGCCGCGCCCGCCCATCAGGCTGGTGCCGCCGATCACCACGGCGGCGATCACCTGCAGCTCGAGGCCGGAGCCGGCGTTGGGGTCGGCGGCTTCCAGACGGGATATCTGGAACAGCGCGGCGAGGCCGGCGAGCACGCCCATCAGGGCGAACACCAGGATCTTGTACGGGCGCGGGTCGATGCCAGCCAGGCGCACGGCCTCTTCGTTGGTGCCGATGCCGATCAGGTAGCGACCGAACACGGTGCGGGTCAGCACCAGCTGGGCGGCGACGATCACCAGCAAGGCAATGATGAAGGCCGGCGAGATGCCAAAGGCGATGGGGTTGGAGAACCAGGCGAAGGCATCGCCAATGTAGGCAGTGCGCGAGTCGGTGAACTGGTAGGCCAGGCCACGGGCCATCTCCAGCACGCCCAGCGAGACGATGAACGAGGGGATGCGCCAGGCCACGGTGATGCTGCCGGTGACGGTGCCGGCCAGCGCCGCCACGGCCATGCCCAGCAGCGCGGCGGGCAGCACGCTCCAGCCCCAGCCGAGGATCGCCACGCTGACCGTCGAGGCGGCCAGGGCCAGCACCGAGCCCACCGACAGGTCGATGCCGCCGATGATCAGGATGAAGGTCATGCCCACCGCCAGCACCATCAGGTCGGGGATCTGGTTGGCCAGGGTGCTGAAGGTGGCGTAGGACAGGAAGTGGCTGCTCAGCATCGAGAACAGCACGATCATCGCCAGCAAGGCGCCGGCCAGGCCCAGGTAGGTACCCAGGCCGAAATAGGTGCCGCTGCGGCGCACGGGCGCGCTGCCCGAAATGTTTGTTGTGGTTTTCATGCGTCCATCCTGGGGGCTGCGTCGTGCAGCAGGGCATCACGTTTCTGGTAGCCGGCGAAGGCGGCGGCAAGCAGTTGGTCCTGGGTCCAATGATCGCGGTCGAAGGTGTCGATCAGGCGTCCGGCGCTGAGCACGGCGATGCGGTCGCAGATCAGCATCAGCTCGCGCAGGTCGCTGGACACCACGACGATGGCCTTGCCCTGACGCGCCTGCTCGGCGAGCAGGCCATAGATGTCGAACTTGGCGCCGACATCGATGCCACGGGTGGGCTCGTCGAACAGCAGCACCTGGCAGTCGCGCTCCAGCCAGCGGCCGATCACCACCTTCTGCTGGTTGCCGCCGGACAACTCGCCCACGGCCTGGGCGGGGCTGGCACTGCGGATGCGCATGGCGCCGATCTGGCGCTCGGCCAGTTCGCGCTCGGCGTCGCGGTCGAGCACGCCGGCGCGGGACACGGCGCCGAGGTTGCCCAGGGCAATGTTGGCGCTGATCGACTGGCTCAACAGCAGGCCTTCGCCCTTGCGGTCCTCGGTGATCAGGGCGATGCCGGCCTTGACCGCGGCCTTGGGCGATTCGATGTTCAGCGGCCGCGGCGGCTGGCCGAGGGCGACCTGCCCGCTGTCGGCGCGGTCGGCGCCGTAGATCAGGCGCAGCAGCTCGGTGCGCCCGGCGCCGATCAGGCCGGAGATACCGAAGATCTCCCCTGCCCTGACCTCGAACGACACCTCGCGCACCTTGTCGCCGCGGCTGAGCTTGTCGACCCTGAGCAGCGGCGCGCCGATGCTGCGCTGGCCGAGGTCGATATGCTCGCCCAGCTCGCGGCCGACCATCAGGTTGACCAGTTGCTCGCTGTTGTAGCGCTGGATAGGCTCGGCGCACACCAGCTTGCCGTCGCGCAGCACGGCGATGCGCTGGGCCACGCGCTGCAGCTCTTCGAGACGATGGGAAATATAGACGATGGCCACGCCGCGCTGGCGCAGGCGCTCGATCTGGGTGAACAGCAGCTCCACCTCGCGAGCGGTGAGCATGGCCGTGGGCTCGTCGAAGATCAGCACATGGCAGTCGCCGATCAGGTTGCGGGCGATTTCGACCATCTGCTGGTGGCCGATGCCGAGCTCACCCACGGGGGTATCGGGGTCGATGGCGTCCAGGCCGACCTGGGCCATGGCCGCGCTGGCCAGCTGGCGCAGGCGCTTCTGGTTGACCCAGCCGAGGCGGCTGGGCAGGTTGTCGAGGAACAGGTTCTCGGCCACGGTCAGGGTGGGCAGCAGGTTGAGTTCCTGCATCACCATGCGCACGCCGAGGCGCTCGGCCTCGGCGCGGTTGCCGGGGCTGTAGGGCTGGCCGCGATAGAGCATCTGCCCGGTGGTGGGGAGCTCCAGGCCGCTGATCAGCTTGGACAGGGTCGACTTGCCCGCGCCGTTCTCGCCGGTCAGGGCCAGCACCTCGCCGCCGCGCAGCTCGAGGGTGACGTCGCCAAGCACGGGCTGGGCGTAGGTCTTGCCCAGGCCGCTGACGGCTAGCACGGTTTCATTGGCCGGTACTGACATGGCCATTCTCTCCTAGGTTGGCACAACACCCCTGTAGGAGCGGGCTTGCCCCGCGAAGCAGTCGACGCGGTGCATGGCACCGGCTACGCCGGTGATCGCGGGGCAAGCCCGCTCCTACAGGGATCGCAACATCACTGGGTAATCAGCTCGACCGGCGTCTGGATGACATTGTCGGCATCCACGCCTGGCTTCTCGCCCTTGAGCATCTTCAATGCCGCCTGGATGCCGAACACCGCCTGCTGGCTGGCCGCCTGGTCGAGGGTCGCGAGCACGCGGCCATCCTTGAGCATCGGCTTGATGGCGTTGATGTTGTCGTAGCCGACCACCTGCACCTGGCCGGTCTTGCCGGCGGCGCGCACGGCCGAGACGGCGCCCAGGGCCATGCTGTCGTTGCCGGCCAGCAGCGCCTTCAGGTCGGGGTATTCGTTGAGCATCGAGGCGGCCACGGCGTTGCCCTTGTCGATCTCCCAGTTGCCCGATTGCACCGAGACGATCTTCATCTGCGCGGCTTGCATGGCGTCCTTGAAACCGGCGGTGCGCTGCTGTGCGTTGGTGGTGGTCGGCACGCCTTCGATGATGCCGACCTGGTCACCGGCCTTAAGCTTCTTGGCCAGGTAGTCACCGACCTCACGCGCGCCCTTGCGGTTGTCCGGACCCACGAACGGCACGCTGATGTTCTTGCTCTTGAGCACGGCGGGGTCGAGGCGGTTGTCGATGTTGATCACGGTGATGCCGGCGTCCATGGCCTTCTTGATCACCGGCACCAGCGCCTTGGAGTCGGCCGGGGCGATGACCAGGGCCTTGGCGCCGGTGGCGATCATCTGCTCGACGATGCGGATCTGGTTGCCGGTGTCGGTCTCGTCCTTGATGCCGTTGGCCACCAGGGTGAAATCGTTGGGGTGCTCTTTCTGGTAGGCCTTGGCGCCGTCTTCCATGGTGCGGAAGAACTCATTGGCAAGGGACTTCATCACCAGGGCGACCTTGGGCGCTTCCTCGGCGTGGGCAGTGGACAGGGAGAAGACCAGCGAGGAGAAAACGGCGAGGGCCAGCGGACGGCCGGGGAACGGCAGTTTCATGGAAATGACTCCGAATCTTGTGGTTTTTATCGGATCGCAAACGTTTGCGGTAAGCAACTATGGAAACAGGCGTCGGTTTTGTCAAATCCATTGCGTAGGCAGCCACAGCTACGCGCGTCGGATTATCCGCAATTCGTCCGAAAAACCGAACACCTTTCCTGCAAAAATTCGGTGATCCGAACACTCGCACCGTCTCTGACCCTCTGGTCGCGTCGAGTACCCCCAGTCAAAACAGGGGTTTCAAGATGAAATACGACGAACGGTAGTTGCTGGTACGAAATCTGCCTTTACCCCAGTGCGACATAACGCACATCTCCTCCAGGAAGAGAGAAGCAGAAATGATGAAAACCGCTATCAAGACCTTCGCACCGAGCGCCCTGGCGCTGCTGCTGGTACTGCCGACCACCGTTTCCGCCAAGGAAGCCGCGCAACAACAGAAACTCGCCAACGTGGTGATCCTCGCCACCGGCGGCACCATCGCCGGCGCTGGCGCCAGCGCGGCCAACAGCGCCACCTACCAGGCGGCCAAGGTAGGCATCGACAAGCTGATCGCCGGCGTGCCAGAGCTGAAGGACCTGGCCAACGTGCGCGGCGAGCAGGTGATGCAGGTCGCCTCGGAAAGCATCGGCAACGACGACCTGCTCAAGCTGGGCAAGCGCGTCGCCGAACTGGCCGACAGCAAGGACGTCGATGGCATCGTCATCACCCACGGCACCGACACCCTGGAAGAGACCGCCTACTTCCTTAACCTGGTAGAGAAGACCGACAAGCCGATCATCGTGGTCGGCTCGATGCGTCCGGGCACCGCGATGTCCGCCGACGGCATGCTCAACCTGTACAACGCCGTGGCCGTGGCCAGCAGCAAGGACGCCCGCGGCAAGGGCGTGCTGGTGACCATGAACGACGAGATCCAGTCCGGTCGCGACGTGAGCAAGGCAGTCAACATCAAGACCGAAGCCTTCAAGAGCCAGTGGGGCCCGCTGGGCATGGTCGTGGAAGGCAAGTCGTACTTCTTCCGCCTGCCAGCCAAGCGCCACACGGTCAACTCCGAGTTCGACATCAAGACCATCAGCAAGCTGCCGGCCGTGGACATCGCCTACGGCTACGGCAACGTGACCGACACCGCCTACAAGGCGCTGGCCCAGGGTGGCGCCAAGGCGATCATCCACGCCGGCACCGGCAACGGTTCGGTGTCGTCGCGCGTAGTACCGGCGCTGCAGGAACTGCGCAAGGAAGGCGTGCAGATCATCCGTTCGTCCCACGTCAACCAGGGCGGCTTCGTGCTGCGCAACGCCGAACAGCCTGACGACAAGAACGACTGGGTCGTGGCCCACGACCTGAACCCGCAGAAGGCGCGGATCCTGGCCATGGTCGCGATGACCAAGACCCAGGACAGCAAGGAGCTGCAGCGGATCTTCTGGGAATATTGATCGGCATGCGCCTCGGGCTGGTGTGTTGAACATACCGGCCCTATCGCGGGGCAAGCCCGCTCCCACGAGAGCCAGACAGGCTTTGTGGGAGCGGGCTGGCCCCGCGATGCTTTCGATGGAACCAATCCCTCTACCACGGTCTTATACGGCTTTCATCCTACCTGCTGTTGCGAAACGGCTTACAGTGAAATACTGTATGCACATACAGCAAAACAAGGAACAGCCCCGTGGCCAAACCCGCCTCCGCGTCGCCAAGCCCTTATGAACTACTGGGTCAGCGCATCCAGAAGATCATCAACAGTCCCACCGCCCAGCGCAGCCGCGCCGCCCTGATCTTCCGCCTGGAGCACGAGTCGCCCGACGACTGGGCAACCCTGCTCGAGGAAATCGCCGAGAACGACAACGTCACCCTCGCCCACCGCGACGATGGCGGCGTGCAGATTTTCTGGACCGTGCCGAAGGAAGACTGACCGCGCATGAGAGTTTCGCTTTTCGCCGCCTGCCTGCTGCTGCTTGCCCCCCTCGCCCACGCCGACGCCCCACGCACCTTCCAGGAGGCCAAGAAGGTCGCCTGGAAGCTGTACGCGCCGCAGTCCACGGAGTTTTATTGCGGCTGCAAGTACAAGGGCAACAAGGTCGACCTGGCCTCCTGCGGCTACGCGCCACGCAAGAACCTCAACCGCGCCTCGCGCATCGAATGGGAGCACATCGTCCCGGCCTGGCAGATCGGCCACCAGCGCCAGTGCTGGCAGGACGGCGGGCGCAAGAACTGCACGCGCCACGACAAGGTCTACCAGCGCGCCGAGGCCGACCTGCACAACCTGGTGCCGAGCATCGGCGAGGTCAACGGCGACCGCAGCAACTTCAGCTTCGGCTGGCTGCCCGAGCAGCATGGCCAGTACGGCAGCTGCCTGACCCAGGTCGACTTCAAGGCCAAGAAGGTCATGCCGCGCCCGTCGATCCGTGGGATGATCGCGCGCACCTACTTCTATATGAGCAAGCAGTACGACCTGAGGCTGTCCAGGCAGGACCGCCAGCTGTTCGAGGCCTGGAACAAGACCTACCCGCCGCAGGCCTGGGAGCTGCAGCGCAACCAGCAGGTGGCGTGCGTGATGGGGCGCGGCAATGAGTTCGTCGGGCCGGTCAACCTCAAGGCCTGCGGCTGAGGCCCCTCAGGCCAGCGTCTGCAGGTAGACGCTGGCCTGCTGGTAACGGCACAGCCGGGCCAGGTCCGCCGGGCCTGGGCAAGGGATGCGCGAGAGATCGCTGTTGTCGGCCAGGTCGGCCAGCTTGACCTGGCGCGCCAGGGGGTCGACGCCCAGGCGGATGACGAAGGCCTCGTAGCTCTCGCCTTCGCGACGGCTAAGCGCCAGCAGCGCGGCGAGGATCTTCAGCGGGAAACCTTCACGGGCGAGGTCGGACAGGGTCAGCGGGGTGTCTTCCAGCACGTCGTGCAGTACCGCGACGATGCGTTGCTCCGGGGTGATCACCCGTTCCATCACCCGCAACGGGTGAAGGATGTACGCCGCACCGCCTTTGTCGAACTGCCCTTCATGTGCCTTGATGGCCATCGCAATGGCCCGCTCCAGCGTCGCCATGAGGCGCTCCCCCATTCAACCCCCACAGTAGACAGCATAGCTGCTGCTGCACGGGCTGGCCGGGAAGCAACTCCGCCTGTTCTGACGCCATCGCGGGACAAGCCCGCTCCTACAGGGATTTATATGGCCGTCGCGATCAGCGCTTGACGCCGTGCTGGATGACGATCGAGTCGGTGCCCAGCTTGGCCATTACCTCGGCCTTGCGCGCATCAGCCTCGGCCTTGGCCGGGAACGGGCCCATCAGCACCACCGGCTTGCCATCGCGGTACTCGACCCAGGACGGAATGCCCTTCTCGATCAAACGGGCAGTCATGTCGGTCAGGGCGCCCATGTTCGGCCCCTGAATCACCTCGACGTCCCAGCCCTCCGGCGCCGGCTGGTCGGCCAGCGCCTCGGCGCGGCGCTGCAGGTCGGCACCGCCGCAGATCTCGCGGATGCGCAGGTTGTTGCCGGTTTCGTCGATGAGGATTTCGTACTGGCCGTCATGCTTGATCGCCACGTAGCTGCGATAGGCCTGGTACTGCCCGGCGTCGTCCTTGCCGCGCACCTGGCCGCAGATAGAGCCCTGAGTGTCGAAACGCACGTTGGCGAACTTGGCCGTCTTGGGGTTGTTCAGGTGCTCGGCCACCTGCTTGTGCACGCCTTCGACCTCGTTGTTACAACCCGCCAGGGCCAACACCGCCATTACCACCGCCAGTTTGCGCACGCCTGTACCTCCAGATTCGAAGGGGCGGATTCTAGCATGGCCGGGAACATCCCCTCATGGCACTTCTGTCGCAGGCTTTGTCTGTTGCCTGTGGCCCTCGACCTGGCCGAAGATGTCGCCGCGCCACAATGGACAGACAGCGACACAAGGACCTCAGGTTGGAACCTTCAAACGCCACAGCCACCCCTGCCAGCACGCCCGAACTGCCGCAAGAGTGGCCCACGCACCTGCAGCCCGAAGCCAGCATCAGCCCCGACACGCGCATCTACCCGCGTACGACCTTCGTGCTTGATTTCGCGATGCCGGCGGAATCCTTCGAACAGCTGTGCTGGTGGCTGCTGAGCAAGGAACAACCGCTTGGCGGCTGCCACCGTCTCGGGAAAAGCGGCACCCGGCAAGGCGGCATCGACCTGTTCGCCCATGACGAAGAAAGCCCCGACCGACTCAACGTCTTCGAATGCAAGGCCTGGAAGGACTTCACCAGCAGCGAGCTGACGGGCGCCATCGATGCCTTCCTGAATGGTCCCTGGCCTTCGCTCACGCGCTCGTTCACCCTGATCCTGGCGCAGCGCGAGATCGGCACGCTGGCCAGTCGCTGGATCAATGAGAAACAGCGCCTGAAAGCGGCAGGCATCGAAGGGCGGCTGTGGACCGCCCATGAGCTGACGCAGAAACTGCAGCATCACCCCGACGTGCTGTCGAAGTTCTTCCCAGGCGCGCATATCGAGACGTTCGGCAACCTGTGGATGGAACGCGTGGGGTTCTCAGAGCTGGTTGCCAAATCCATCTTCGACCCGCGCCCCTACGTGGCACGCAAAGCCAGGGCATTCGTCGAACGCCCCGGCAGGCTGAGCGACCACCTGGCCGCCGCCAGGCATGCGCCCGATAGCGCCTGCAGCCCCGATGCCTTCACCCGCATCGGCCATCACGGCCGCCACTGGTACTACCGCGGCCCCTGGTTTTCGCTGAGCGTGTTCCTGCCGGACCTGACCTCGTCCCGCGCCACCGCCGCCTTCGACTTCCACCAGCACGACCTGCGCGGCGTGACCATCACCGTCAGCCACGAATGGCTGCTCGAGCGCTTTCTGTTTGCCAGCGGCGCGCCACTGGACAGCCAGTCGCGCCCGTTCATCGTCGGGCTGATGCCAGGCGACAAGGACCGTTACCTGATCGACCTGCCCAACAGCCGCCTGATACTCGAAGAGCCCGTGGTCCAGGCACTCGCCGATGTCGCCGACGCGCTCACGGTGGTGATGCGCGACACCTTGCAGGCACTGGAACGCAGCCTGTCCGCCAGCGGATTTGCGTTTATCGCCCACGGGGGCTCGCACCGGGTGAAGATCGGCTCGCTGCGCAAGCACGCCTGGCGCTACATCGCCCGCTTCTGCGAGGCGCACGACTACGCCGCAGGCACAAGCCCCTGGCACATGTTCGACGCCCACCCGAGCATGCTCAAGCCCTGCCACGCACAGGCAACCGACCGCCACGACAGCGGATACCACGCGCTGATCACCACCCATACGTCGACCGACGCGTTTTCCAGCGATTGGCTGGACCTGCTGTGGACGCCCCACGACCTCAGCGAACGCGAACCCTCGGCCAGAGGCTGGTGGCCCTGCCAGGACACCCTGGACTGGCTCGACCAGGAACTGCTGCCCGAGGTCAGGCGCTGGACCTGGGAGCGCGAATTCGGCTCACGCTGGCGCCGATTGCGCTACGCCAGGGAGGCTCGCAACTTCGCAGGCTATCTGGATTATCTGCTGACGATCGGGGATGTGCGCGAACGAGCACTGGTAGAACAAGGCAACTGGCAGGCGGACCTGCCGCACGCCATCAACCGACTCGAGCGCTACTATGCAGGCCGCTCGGCAGGACACATCGACAAGAAAGATGTCGTCAACCTGTACCGCGCAGTCGCCATGATGGCAGGCCACAAGCGAGGGCTGCCCAGGTATCTTGCCCGGTCGCTGAGCCTGGAACCGACAGACGATCACGAAGCGCTGATGGCATCGATCCACCGCCACATCGAGACGTCACAAACCGTCGTCAACAATACAGTGGTCGAATATGCGCTGAAGGCCCTGGGCGCTCAGTTCGACGGCCCAGACTGCCCTTTGCAGCCCGATGAACGCCAGCAGATGCTGGACTGGTTGCTGCCGCTTGCCCATACGTGCGATGACGGTGCACTGGTGCGACGCCACAGCAGCAAGCGCTGAGGCCGCACCGGGGCGTCTTTTCCTGCGCAAAACAAAAAGGGCGATCCTTGCGGATCGCCCTCTTCTGATTTGGTAGGCACAATTGGACTCGAACCAACGACCCCCACCATGTCAAGGTGGTGCTCTAACCAACTGAGCTATGTGCCTGTCGTGTGGGGCGCATTCTACCCGATCCAGATACCCTGTCAACACTTTTTTTCACGCTAAGCTACTGAATCTTAAACTATTTATAGGAAGGCCAGGTTTCAGGGGGGGCGTAAAGGATTTTCACCGGACGACTAGCGGGTGTTTATTATTATTGATAGCATCGGTACATTCGTTAAAAATATAAAACACGAGGTTCCTCGAGCATGGCTAACACCCCCTACCCCCAGTCCTACTACGCCGCCTCGGCCAACCCGGTGCCGCCACGTCCGGCGCTGCAGGGTGAGGTGGAAACCGATGTGTGCATCATCGGCGCCGGCTACACCGGCCTGTCCAGCGCCCTGTTCCTGCTGGAGAACGGCTTCAAGGTGAGCATCGTCGAGGCCGCCAAGGTCGGTTTCGGCGCTTCGGGCCGCAACGGCGGCCAGATCGTCAACAGCTACAGCCGCGACATCGACGTCATCGAACGCACCGTCGGCCCCAAGCAGGCGCAACTGCTGGGCCAGATGGCCTTCGAAGGCGGGCGTATCATCCGTGAGCGCGTGGCCAAGTACGACATCCAGTGCGACCTGAAGGACGGCGGCGTGTTCGCCGCGCTGACCAGCAAGCAGATGGGCCACCTGGAATCGCAAAAACGCCTGTGGGAGCGCTTCGGCCACAACCAGCTGGAACTGATGGACCAGAAGCGCATCCGTGAAGTGGTGGCTTGCGACAGCTATATCGGCGGCATGCTCGACATGAGCGGCGGCCACATCCACCCGCTGAACCTGGCCCTGGGCGAAGCCGCCGCGGTCGAGTCGCTGGGCGGCATCATTTATGAGCAAACCCCCGCCGTGCGCATCGAGCGTGGCGCCAACCCTGTCGTGCATACCCCGCAGGGCAAGGTCCGCGCCAAGTTCATCATCGTCGCAGGCAACGCCTACCTGGGCAACCTGGTACCGGAACTGGCGGCCAAGTCGATGCCGTGCGGCACCCAGGTGATCACCACCGAGCCGCTGGGCGACGAGCTGGCGCGCACCCTGCTGCCGCAGGACTACTGTGTCGAGGATTGCAACTACCTGCTCGACTACTACCGCCTGACCAGCGACAAGCGCCTGATCTTCGGCGGTGGCGTGGTGTACGGCGCGCGCGACCCGGCGAACATCGAGGCGATCATCCGTCCGAAGATGCTCAAGGCCTTCCCGCAGCTGAAGAACGTCAAGATCGACTACGCCTGGACCGGCAACTTCCTGCTGACCCTGTCGCGTCTGCCGCAGGTCGGTCGTATCGGCGACAACATCTATTACTCCCAGGGTTGCTCGGGTCACGGCGTGACCTACACCCACCTGGCGGGCAAGGTGCTGGCCGAGGCCCTGCGCGGCCAGGCCGAGCGCTTCGACGCGTTCGCCGGCCTGCCGCACTACCCGTTCCCGGGTGGCCAGATGCTGCGTGTGCCGTTCAGCGCCATTGGGGCCTGGTACTACAGCCTGCGCGATCGTCTGGGCTTCTGATGTAGATCCA